>NZ_CP147407.1:3900000-4100342 GCF_037201815.1 Metabacillus sp. FJAT-52054
ATTGAAGAAATGACGAAAAACCATTACGGTGTTGCCGGAAAACGGTTAAGCGATATGGAATAATCATATGAAAACGGCTTGCTGAGTCATCGGCGGGCCGTTTTTTCGAATAGGGGGAAAACAGATGAATCTTCAATCATCATTTTTTAAAAGAATTGGCCTCAAAGACAAAGGAAGCATTCAATTTCAAGACCTGGAAACTATTTTAACCGCCTTTGCCCATCACATTCCATTCGAAAACCTGGGGATCCTGCAGAACAGAAGCATTCCGCTCAATGCTGAATCCCTTTTCGAAAAAATCATTGAGCAGAACCAGGGCGGCGTCTGCTATGAATTAAATCCGCTTCTGTACTATTTTTTACTGGAGAATCATTTTGATGTACAGCTTGTCCAGGGAACCGTATTCAACCATGCCATACAGAATTGGAGCCTGAGCGGCACCCATGCTGCTGTCTTAATCCGCACAGAAGACGGCTCCTATATTCTCGACGCTGGATTCGGAACAAATGTCGCTCAAAAGCCGATCCCGATGAATGGCGAAATCATCGAATCATCGGCAGGCCAATTTCGGGTCATAGAAAAAAAGACGCGCGAAGGCAGCCATCTGCTTGAAATGAAGCTTGCAGAGAATGACGGTTGGAAAACAGGCTACGCTTTTAACCCGGACAGGGTGTTGAACCTGGCTGGTTTGCAAAACATGCAGACAAAAATCCATGAGCATCCCGACTCCCCGTTTAATAAGAAGCCGCTTGCTGCAATGCGGACAGAAGCTGGATTTAAAACGTTATCTGAGTCATCCTTTTCGGTAACAGAGGGCGGTCATACAGAGAAGAACGGGATTTCTGCTGAGGAATTTACAGAGATTGCAGAGAGAGAGTTTGGTTTGCACTGACTCTTGCTTTGCTAATGGATTTGCAGATAATAACCGGCGCGGGTTCCTGACCCGCGCTTCATTAGTGAACGAAAGCTCCGGCACCCGCTTTTTAAACCCTTGCTGGGCAAGGCTTCAAAGAGTATGGCCTCTGTCCCCTGCTGCGGTGAAGAATGTGGGGACTGGCACCGTGTGACGGTTAGAAGATTTACAGAGTGCAAGCCTGGTTTTTGCACTGACCCCCACTCTGCTAAAGCACTAAACCTCCGTCCCCTCACCCTTCGAACGCCGATGTGGAGCAGGCTGGCTGATTTCTTGCTCTGGCCCCCGCTGCGGTGATTCGACGGGGGTCAGTGCAGTGCACTGACCCCCGCTCTGCTAAAGCACTAAACCTCCGTCCCCTCACTCTGCTATCGCCGATCTGGCGCAGACTGGCTGATTTCTTGCTCTGGCCCCCAGTGCGGTGATTCAACGGGGGTCAGTGCAAAGAGTGCAAAGGACAATGCACATCGAAATCACAGCAATAAAAACGAGGCAAATCCACTGGATCGGCCCCGTTTTTCTTAATGCTTTGTTTTCTCCTTCAGCGCTTCCACATAGGTGTACGCTTCATCGACTTCTTCTTCTGTGTACTTCTGTTTGCTTTTGAGGGTAAACACCTTTTCCTTTACCTCTTCCCGCTCGAGGCTGTCAAAATACAGGACGGTGGATACGAGTTCAAGAAACCGGGCGGATTGTCCGTTCAGGTCGGTCATGCAGACGTCCAGCGGCGGAATATTAAGGTCATGGTTCGCCAGAAATTCCTCTCCGGACTCGGTCAAATTGTAGCGGTATTGATAATATCCGCCTTTCTTTTCCCGAACTTCATCTACAAATCCAAGGTTGCACAGTTCTTCAATCCTGAGGGTCAGTTCCTCTGAGTATGGTCCGTAAAAGTGAAAATCGTATTTTTCATAAAATGGATAATCGATTTTCTTCGCGATGTAGATCATTTTTTGAAGTTTCTTCCGTCCAATGACTTCTCCGGCCGACGAAAACACCTTCAAGACTTTTGCGTGTTCGTTAAGCAATTCCCCGTCATCTCCTAACTCCGTTTTTCTCTCTATCTATTCAGATTGAGCAGTTCCATAATCTTTTTCTTTGCCGTTCGCTTTGTTGATAAATCTTCTATGAGGTCACGCGGAAAATACAGCTTGTGGTCCGTTCTTCTTTTTCCGGAAATGGCGTCTACGATTTCTGATTGTCTGGATAATTCCCTGACTTCACCGCTTGGCATAAGGAGATGGATCGGAAGGCGTTCTTCCTCTTCTCCAGGACGGTAAAAATCGTATGGCAGATCGGATGAGGAATCCAGGACAAGGTAATATTCAGGGTCGATTCCCGCTTTCTTAAACAGGGCTTTCAGCTCCATCAGCTTCATCATCTGTTCATTAGACGGGTTGAATTCAACATATTTAAATAGATTGCGGTTTAAAAACCGGCGGCACAGGTCGGAGAGAATTTCATCCTGCTCCTCTTCCCAAGCCTGAAAATAAAAGAGAATGACAGATTCGTCCAGCTTCAAATAATCCTTCAATGTTACTTCGTCTTCAAATAAAGAGTAGAAGTGAACCGGCTCCTGTTTAAAGGAATAGTACTCTTTATGAAGCTGCTTTGCCCGGTGAAGGATTTTCGTTAATATGACTTCCGCACTTCGTGTGACGGGATGGAAATAAACTTGCCAATACATTTGATATCGGCTCATGATGTAATCTTCTACAGCATGCATTCCGCTGTATTTAATGACAACCTGATCCTCTCTTGGCCTCATGACGCGAAGAATCCGTTCCATATCAAAATGGCCGTAGCTCACTCCCGTGTAGTAGGCATCACGCTGCAGGTAATCCATGCGGTCGGCATCAATCTGGCTTGAAATTAAGGAAACCACCTGTTTATTGGAGTAGGTTTTAGCGATGACTTCTGCCACTTTTTTCGGAAAGTCTCTGCCTTCCGTTTTCAGTACCCGATTGACTTCGGTATCTTCAAGAATGATTCTGCGGGTAAAGTCTTCATGATCCATATGGAAAACCTTCTCGAAGGAATGGGAAAATGGCCCGTGGCCCAGGTCATGCAGCAGAGCCGCACAAAGACTGACAAGGCGTTCTTCCTCATTCCATTCTGGTCTTCCCTTGAAGACGTCATCAACGATCCTCCGTACAATCTCGTATACTCCCAGAGAATGATTCAGCCGGCTGTGCTCGGCCCCGTGAAAAGTAAGATAGGTTGTGCCAAGCTGGCGGACTCTCCGCAGACGCTGAAATTCAGGCGTACCGATCAGATCCCAAATCAGCTTGTCCCGGACATGAATATAACGGTGAACCGGGTCTTTAAATACCTTTTCTTCGGACAATTTACCGTTGCGATTTGCCATTCTTTTCCCTCTTCCGTTTTACTTGTATCCATTATAGCCGTTTTCGTGGTGCAGCTGAATGAAAAATTCCTATATTTTGAAATAAATGCATTAGAGGGCATAGTCATGTATTGCCCTATTTAAAGGATGAATAATCGGAATCATGAAAAGAAAAAAATCACCAAGGCAAAACAGTGCCCGGCGATTTATTTGTTCAGTTTTTTTTCAATTTTATCCAGCAGTTCATCCTCGCTCAAGGCTGAAATCGGACGGTTATTTACGAATGCAAACGATTTTTTTCTGCCTGGTCCGCAGTATGATTGGCAGCCGATATCAATGGCTGCTTCAGGGTCCGCTTTTTTCAAGCGGGGGACGAGGGTTTTGATGTTGGTTGCCTGGCAATCGTCGCAAATACGAAATTCATTCGCCATGAATCCCCATTTCCTTTCTTTCATGAAAATTTCTATAGTAAGAGCCAGAGCCCTCATTGTCTTTTTAAAACACTAAGGGCTATTTTACCCCGATTATTCACCGCTTGCAAGCTCATAAAGAATTCAATCATCTTCCGAAACTTTCATAATTTTTCTATTATCCTTTCAAAAATATGTATAAAAGATTAGAAATCAGGCCATTCTGTTAGCAGGAAAACATTACAGTATATGGGAGTTGAGATCATGAAACAGAGACAGGATGCCTGGTCTGAAGAAAATGACCTGCTGCTAGCCGAAACCGTTCTGCGTCATGTACGTGAAGGAAGTACGCAGCTGAATGCATTTGAAGAAGTTGGAGATAAATTAAACCGTACATCCGCCGCATGCGGATTCCGCTGGAACGCAGTCGTGCGCCATCAATATGAAAAAGCACTGCAGCTTGCGAAAAAACAGCGGAAACAAAAAATGAGAGCACTAGGAAAAGGCCAGCCGGCTAAGAAAAAGCTGCTCTATGCACCGCCTGAGGCATCACAAGCATCGGTAAAGCCGGCCTATAAAGAGGAGTTCGCAGAGGAGCAAACCTATGAACCTGCTATTTCATTCTATACAGCACCTGTACAGGATGAAGAGCTGGACTACGAGGAATTGAATGGGGTTTCCTATACAACCCTTAAACAGCCTGCTAGCTTACCTGTATCATCAGGAGCCATTACGATGGATCAAGTCATTTCGTTTCTTGAAACATACGAAAGCCGAGCAAACCACAGTACTGCGCTTAAGCAGGAAAACATCCGCTTAAAGCGGGAACTGGATGAGCTCGCAAGTCGTAATGAAGAACTGGAAATCAGAATTGCTAAAATGGAAGAAGATTCCGATACGATTCAGGAAGACTATGAAACATTGATGAAAATCATGAATCGCGCAAGAAAACTGACTCTGTTTGAAGAGGAAGACCGTTCTGCTCCAAAGTTCAAAATGGACCGGAATGGAAACCTTGAAAAAGTAGCCGAATAACTCTTTGACCCCTCCCCCTATTAAATATAGAAGACGCTCCCGTTTCGGGGGCGTCTCTTTTTAGGAAATCCCTATTTTTTTGTTTCTTTCGATCATCCGGGTCAAGTTCTTTTCGAAAATCAGCTGTTCTTCCATAGAAAGAGAGGACGAAAAAATCCGTCCGCTGAGGTTTTTTAAGGAAGTAAGAAGTTTGAGCATCACATCCTGAATGCTCAATTCCAATCCGAAAAGCTCGCTTAAGGACGCCATTACTTCCGGAACAATGACCGGATACTCAAACTTTGTCGCCGTTCCCTTCAGACTCTTTTCGTAAAAATTCCGGATGATCTCCGCACGGTCCGATCCGCTGCCTGTTACACAAAGATAAATTTGCACAGCGACCCCGTTTCGAAGGCGCCTTTGCGATATTCCAGCGAATTTTCTGCCGCCAATACTTAGATCATAGCTGCCCGGACAATAGGAACCCGTGATTTCTCTTGCTTCTATGCCAGCTGCATGGCCGGGGAACATCATCTTGATCAGCTCCCACATAGCGTCATATCCTCTGTTTATATCAATCCCTTTATCTGTTTCAGGAAAAATAAGAGAGATGTTCAGCACCCCTTCATCCAGCACAACCGCGAGGCCGCCTGAATTCCTGACAACTGTCCGATACCCTCGAGAGGTTAAATACTCAATCCCTTCATCTATAAAGGGCAGCCGGGAATCCTGTATCCCCAAAACAATCGTGTCGTGATGAACCCACGTCCTGGCCGTCGCAGGGGACGCCAAGGATCCCGCTGACGTGCAAAGAGTATCATCGTAAGCAAATGACTGCTTTGCGTCAAATTGGGGTCCAAGACTGGACTGATCCAGTATTCTCCATTCAGGCTGCATTAATAGGTTTAAAGACTTTTCTGTCATGGTCATGTGATCCTTTCTATCCGATCGTTCTGCAGTGTTTCTATTATAGCATGAACTATTCCGTGCAGAAAAAGGGAGTGGCTCTTCTGTGCTTAGGGGGGAACTGCGGGGGCGGACTGGCGCTTTTGTGGTTAGCGGTGACATCTGCGGTGGCGGGGCAGCAGCGCAGCGGGGCCAGTCCCCTCCAATTTTACCGTATTAAAGCTCCGGCACCACATCTTCAAACCGTTGATACATAAAGGCTTGCACTGTGCGGTCTCTGTCCCCCGTTACGGTGAAGCATGACGGGACTGTCCCCTCTTGGACACCTCTTCATAAAAAAAAGAGCCGGCACCAAAAGGATTTTTCATCCTTTCAGTCCAGCTCCCTAACAAAAATTATTGTACCGTTTGTCCTGCTGTTATAAGTGAAAGCTTGTAAACGTCCTCTGCACTGCAGCCGCGGGAAAGGTCATTGACCGGCATGTTCAGGCCTTGAAGGATCGGTCCGACCGCTTCGAAGTTTCCTAAGCGCTGTGCGATTTTGTAGCCGATGTTCCCTGCTTCGAGACTCGGGAATACAAATACATTTGCGTCGCCTTTGATTACGGAGTCCGGAGCTTTCTTTTCTGCTACAGATGGAACGAATGCCGCATCAAACTGGAATTCACCGTCAAGCACAAGGTTTGGAGCCAATTCTTTTGCGATGTTTACCGCTTCTGACACTTTTTCCGTTTCAGGTGATTTAGCTGATCCTTTAGTTGAGAAGCTCAGCATCGCAACACGCGGTTCGATGTCAAACATGCTTGCTGTATTGGCACTTTCAACTGCAATCTCCGCCAAGTCCTGAGCATCTGGAGTAATGTTGATGGCACAGTCAGCAAATACGTATTTTTCGTCTCCGCGGACCATGATGAATACGCCGGACGTTTTTTTCACGCCTTGCTTTGTTTTGATGATTTGAAGTGCCGGACGAACGGTATCAGCTGTAGAGTGTGCCGCTCCGCTTACCAAGCCGTGAGCTTGTCCAGTATATACAAGCATCGTGCCGAAGTAGTTTTCGTCTTTCAGAATTTCACGCGCCTGCTCTTCCGTTGCTTTTCCTTTACGGCGTTCAACAAATGCCTGAACCATATCTTCAAAGCCTTCGAAGCTGTTCGGGTCTTTAATTTCAACACCCTCAAGCTTTACATTCAGGTCTGCTGCTTTCTGCTCAACCTCTTGCTTGTTTCCAATGATGATTGGCTTTAATACGCCTTCTGCAGCAAGACGGGATGCTGCCTCAAGAATACGCTCGTCTGTCCCTTCAGGAAGAACGATTTTTATATCTTTACCGGTTACTTTTTCTTTTAACGTTGCAAATAAATCTGACAAATGAATGCCCTCCTTATTTAGTGCCTCTAATGCTTCCTAGTTTAGGATACTTCACTCAGCAGGAAATTCAAGTCATCTCCCGTTATGACAGCGTTATCAGTGAATAATTCTTTATTTTCAAAACTGACTGACTTCTTATCTGTACCTTTTTTCCCTCTTTTATCATCCTTGTTTCCTGCAAGTTTTATTCACAGAGCGAACCGTTAATTTATGATATAGTTAGGTTAGAATACATAGTGAGAATAGGAGTGGATCGACTTGAACGAAATGCCAAAAAACGAAGCCGCACAAACACTTGATGGCTGGTACAGTCTCCATGATTTCAGAACGCTTGATTGGGCAGCATGGAAAATGCTTACGGGCGATGAGCGCGAAATGGTCATCCGCGAATTCACAGGCCTTCTTGAAAAATGGGGCGCCGTCGAGAAAGCAGGAAAAGGCAGTCACGCCCTTTACAGCATTGTCGGGCAAAAAGCTGATTTCATGATGATGGTTTTAAGACCGACGATGGAGGAATTAAACGAGATTGAGATGGAGTTTAACAAATCCCGTCTCGCTGAATTCACCCTGCCGGCTTTTTCATACGTTTCCGTTGTCGAGCTGAGCAATTACCTTGCAGGAGATGGCGATCCTTATGAAAACCCTCAAGTCCGGGCAAGATTGTATCCGGAGCTTCCGAAAGCAAATCATGTTTGCTTCTATCCGATGGACAAGCGCAGACAGGGCAATGACAACTGGTACATGCTTCCGATGGACGAGCGCAAAAGCCTGATGAGAAGCCACGGCATGATCGGCAGACAATATGCGGGCAAAGTAAAGCAAATCATCTCCGGCTCAGTCGGCTTCGATGATTATGAGTGGGGCGTTACGCTTTTTGCAGATGACGTTCTTCAATTCAAAAAATTAGTGTATGAAATGCGTTTTGACGAAGTCAGCGCACGCTACGGCGAATTTGGATCCTTCTATGTAGGGAATATTCTTTCCGCTGAGAAAGTACCATCTTTTTTTCATATTTAATGAGTAAAGCTCTTTCCCAGCGGAAAGAGCTTTTTTTAACGCGCAGTAAACTGGTTGCGGCTATCCTGATCCCAGTTCTCCCCGCGGTATCCGGTATGTCCCTCCTGATTAACGAAGCATGGCAGAACTTCGTGGACAATACCTGGCACCGCATTTTGTTTAAATAGGATGGTAAATCTCATTTTCGTTGAATCCGTCGGGGCAATAACCGAATTTTGCGGGGTTAGACTGTTTGATGGAAGCAAACGGCCATTCATCCCCACTGTCCCGATTCCCGTGGGCTGTGCTTGACTGACTCTTATCCAGTAATTTGTCACCTTTACAGCAGATGCCAGGTCACACGGGCGGTCATATACCATTTCAATTTGATTCGCTGCAGTCTGTCTTGCCTCCAGCAGCTTTGGAACCGCCGCTCTGACATTTAAATCCGCGATCCGGTAGCTGACTCCGATTTTAAGAAACTTATCCCCTGTCAGCCGATAGCTTCCATTGCCGCTGCTCCTTGCCCGAAAGCTCGTTCCATCATCTCCGGTAATGGTTAAAACCGGTGCAGCGGAAACAAAGCCCATCAGCTGAATCTCGCTTAATGTAATGATATTTGCCCTGACCTGTCTATAGGCCAGCGAATTTCCGGTTCTATAAAATCCCATCATTTTAAACGCCCCCTTAATCCTAGCCTATGAGGCATTTATCGATTTTTGCCTTTTTAAAAAAGAATAATCCCCTTCTTTTCTCATACTATGAGAATAGCGTTCAGTCTTTTTTCAATCTCTTTTTAGGGGTGAAGGCATGGCTGTTGTTCCTTACAACGACAAAGAACTGAATGGGCGGAAGGTCAAGGAGACGGCCCGACAGGAATGCTTCTGGCCGGAAATGCGGGGGTAAACCGGGTCAGGGCCGATTGTCTGGATTTTTAAAAATTTCATCCATTGAAAGAATGATTTTTCAGCGGCCAGGCGGGTTTGAAGCAACTCAGAAAGGCTACTTTTATCAAAGAGCACGTTCCAGTGAAATCGATCTTGCCAAAAAGGTCATTGCCCAGCCGTTACCGTCCAGGGGAATATTCCCTCTGGTTTTTCAGGCCAGGCGGTAACTGCCCTGGCACCTGGTACAATCAGGCGAACTCCGGGCGCTGCAAATCACATTGCTTTTACACACCCAGCCAGGAAGCCTGTGCCTCCGTTTATTCGACGCGCTAAGATGATGAGAATGATTGAAAAGGGGGATTTAAATGTTATTCAATAAAAAGCAAGGGAATAGTGGACAGCAGCAAGAGCCCTACCCATATCCCGCATACGGATACGGCTATGAGGCCGGATATGATGGTTCCTATGATTACCGTGCCTATCAGCCGTATGCGATGCAGGGGCAGCAGGGGCAGGGACAAATGCAGCAAGGACAGGGTCAGCCGGGAATGGGCGGTATGCAAGGACAGCAAGGGCAGCAGCAGGGGCAAGGCGGTATGGGAGGTATGGGAGGTATGGGAGGCATGCAGGGGCAGCAGGGCCTTCAGGTTCCGCCTATGCAATCCCAGTCCTCCCCCTCGCAAAGCATACCGGGGATGCTTCCGCTTGAAGAATCCTATATCGAAAACATCCTGCGGCTGAACCGCGGAAAGACAGCCACTGTTTATATGACGTTTGAAAACAACAAAGAATGGAACGCCATGATATTCAAGGGAACCATTGAAGCCGCAGGCCGCGATCATATTATTTTGAGTGATCCGCAAACCGGCAGACGGTTCCTGCTTCTGATGGTCTACCTTGATTACATTACATTTGACGAAGAGATTAATTATGAATATCCATTTGGAATGTCAGCTTCTTCGCCGCGATGATGTAAAGTTGACTGGGTGCAGTTGCACTGACCCTCACTGCTTCACCGCAAATGGGGGCAAAGGCACCTCCTCAAGACCCTTTGAGAGAGTAAGGCGGAAACAGGACGGGGACGGAGCTTTAGTCCTTTATCTGAGCGGGGGTCAGTGCACTGCACTGACCCTCAGCGCTTCACCGCAGAAGGGGCCAAAGACAGCTCCTGACAAACCTTTGGGAGAGTAAGGCCTAAACAGAATGGGGACGGAGCTTTAGTCCTTTACCTGAGCGGGGGTCAGTGCACTCGCCGTTCACACAAAATACAATTTCCAAACCACACAAAAAGGGCGGTGCCAAATGCACCGCCCTTTCCCTGTTCACATAAATTTAAATGCAGCAACGACAATCAAGACCCAAGAGGCAAGGAAGCATAGTCCCCCAAGCGGTGTGATCGCGCCAAGTACGCTGATTTGGGTGACAGCGAGTACGTAAAGGCTTCCTGAAAAAAGGATGATCCCTGCGAACATGAGCCAGCCAGCCCACGTGACCAGTCCAGCCTGAGAGATTTTATCTGCGAGAAACGCAGCAACGAACAGGCCGCCTGCATGGAACATTTGATATGTGACCGCTTTTTCCCAGATGGCGATGTATTTTTCAGGGATTTTCCCTTCCAATCCGTGTGCTCCAAAAGCACCTAATGCTACAGCTAAAAAGGCGTTAATTGCTGCAAGGATAATAAACAGCTTCATTTCCACCAGCTCCTGTTATGAAATCGTCTCTTTTCATCTTACCCCACGGGTGAAAACTTTCCAACTGCCGCTCTGTTGAACGTTTTGTGACGGTTACGCCTTCTTGCCGAACCTCATTGTGAGCTGATCGACGATAATGGCAATGATGGTTCCTAAAATCAAGCCATTGTTGAAGATGGAAATTAATACAGGAGGGAAGCCTTCAAATGCGGCAGGAGGAACATACATCGCTCCGGTTCCTGTCAGCAAAGCTATCCCTATTGTATAGAGCATTCGGTCTTTATCCGCTGTTTCATTCAGCTGTCTCAGCGCCATTCCAATCATCCCGGAGAAAACGACAAACTGTACGGCAAACCCCACAGGTGCAGGAAGGGCAGCAAACAAGTTTAATACGAGTGGAATCATGCTCAGAGCGATGACAAGCAGGTTGGCTATGATAAAAGGAAGCCGTGCGCCATTTCCTGTAGTCGTGATGAATCCAGCGGCTCCGGAGATCGGGACAGGCCCGACGGCTCCCGTAAGACCGCTGATTCCGTGGCTGATTCCGGCAAAAATACCTGCTCTTCTTCCGCGTCCATGCTCATCCTTTTCATCCTTGTTTAATGCTTTTACTGCCTGCTCGGCCACTTTAATGCTTGCGAGCATATTAGCGATGAGCAGCAGGGTGATAAAAAAGGCGGTGACAATCATGCCTGCATTGAAAACCGGGGCACCGAATGGAAACAGGACGGGCAGGGAGAACCAATCCGTGGTCCCTTTAACCGGCTTGGCTAAGCCGAGCAAAGCAAAAACTCCCCATCCAGCGAGCAGGCCGATCAGGATGGAATATTGCTTGAAAAATTGCCGCTTCATCCGGCTTAGGAAAAAGGTAAAAAGCAGGATTGCCGCTGCGGCTGTGAATACAGCCGGATCCACCTTTGACCCTCTGTAGCCTACTCCCATGATTCCTTTTACAATGGATCCGCTCAGCTGGAAAACAAGGAGAAGAAGATATGTCCCTGTAACAAGCGGTGTAAAGAGCTTGGCCAATTTATCAATCAGTCCGAAAATGGCAAACAGCAGGAAGAAGCCGCCGCTCATCAGCAGGGCGCCCTGGAGGTTCTGAAGCGTATCTATGTAGCTTGCAAACAGTGTGCTGCTCAGTCCGGCGTAGATGGAATAAACTCCCCACCACAGCCCAGCCGGCCCTTCATTTATCGGCAGTTTATGTCCAAAAAGAACCTGCATTAAACCGGCAAGACCAAGAACAAATAAGGTGCTTTGAATGAGAATAGCCGTCTGGCTGCCATCGAGCTGATACAGCTGTCCGATTGCAATCGGAACGACGATTGTTGAAGCAATAATAAAGAACACCCATTGAAGGGCTGATAATAGCAATTTCATATCTTGGAATCCTCCATTAAAAAAAGCCGAAAAAACGGCTTATTAAAAATCAAACAGCGATGAGCCATTGGCTCCTTCATCTTTGAAACGTTCACCGGTTCCAAGGGACTTCTGAGAGGCAGGCTTGGAAATTCCCATCATTTTCTGAAGTTCATACTCGCTGATTCCGCTCTCTGACTTAGGCTTTTCAGGATAGCGCACCGGTTCTTGATCCAGTACAACATCGCAAAGGCTTTTAATCACGAGAAGCTTTTCGCGGATGGCTTGATCCGAACCGGATATTCTTGCTTCCCGAAGCTCGGCTTCCATTTTATTCAGCAGCTGGTGTATCGAAATGTCCATATCGACCCTCCTTCTCTTGAAGTACATTCCTTTATTTTACCACGGATGGGGTACGGATGCAGGTGAGAGGAAACAAAAGGAAAACCAGCCTCCGTTAGAAAGCTGGTTTAGAAATTAAATGAAGTAGCCGCTTTTGCCGTAACTCATTATAAGAAAGTTTTAAACCACCACTTCTCCAAGTGGGTGTTCGCAGAAACGCTAAATGACGTCCTCCCTGTCATATAGACGAAGGCTTGCCATTTTCGCTTCAATGTAAAACTCCCTATTACAGCTTAAAGGTTAAAACTTTATTATCATTACGAACAATGCAGCTAGTTACCATATAGTACATCATTCTTTTCATTAACACAAGCGGTTTGATCCATCGGCCAACCATCATCAAAACAAATAGTCCAAAAGCACCAAAAGAGTATTCAGAGGTTTTAATTGTCCTCATTCGTGCTAAATGAATAGTGGACAACAAAACCAGGAGGCGACAAGAAATGAAACCAGTAGTTAGAGAATATACAAATGATGAAACATTGAAAAATGATGTTTTGGAATTAAAAGCACAAGGTGTAAATCCGAAAGATTTATACGTACTTTCTCATGATGATGAGCGTACAAACCGTGTAGCAGGCAATGCTGATGCCAACACAATCGGAATTTCAGAAATGGGTCTTGGCACCGCAGTAGGCAACATGTTCAGCAAAAAAGGCGATGAGCTTCGCGCTAAACTCCAAGAAGTAGGCTTTTCTGAAGCAGAGGCTGAGGCTTATGAAGAAAAATTAGATCAAGGGAAAATCCTTCTGATTGTAACCGATCATGAGCGTGCAAAATCACTGGTATAAATGATGCAGAAAAGGCTGGCGCGATGCCAGCCTTTTTTTATGTCTTCCTCTTTTTCATATACACCAGTCAATTTCCCTCAACCCTTTTTCCCTTAAACATGCATTGGTTCTTGAAAATGGCCTGCTGCCGAAGAACCCTCGGTTTGCTGAAAATGGGCTCGGATGCGGAGATTCAATGACCGTATGCTTCGTAAGATCAATAAGTTCTTTTTTCGCCTGCGCATGTTTTCCCCAAAGGATAAAAACGACAGGCTCTTCTTTATTGTTTAAACTCCGGATAACTTCATCCGTAAACCGCTCCCATCCGAGACCTTTATGGGAGTTCGCTTCCCCTTTTCGAACTGATAATACCGTATTTAACAAAAGAACGCCTTCTTCGGCCCATTTGATGAGGGATCCGTGAGCAGGTTCGGGACAGCCAAGATCTTCCGCCAATTCTTTATAAATATTTTTCAGAGAGGGCGGTTTTCGGACACCTTCCTTTACCGAAAAGCTTAATCCATGCGCCTGTCCCGGTCCGTGATACGGATCCTGGCCAAGGATGACGGCCCTTACACGGCTGAAAGGCGTTAAATGAAGGGCGTTAAAAAGCTCATATGGATCCGGATAAACCGTTCCATTTTCATACTCCTGCTTGAGCTTTTCCCTAAGTGAAAGATAGTATTCTGCTGAAAATTCATCTTCTAATTCATTCCACCAGTCATTCTCTATGAGCTGCTTCATGTAATCACCCCGACTTGCTATTTGGCTAATGAATTCTCCTGGGCGAGCCTGGAGACGATCGGCATACCATCCCAAATAATCTCGCTCGAGGATTCAAGACTTTTAATTTCCGGTTCTTCAAGAAGAGTGGAAAAGTTCTTAACCTCGAGTTCTCCCAGATTGTGCTTGTCTGCAAAGATATTTAAAAATCCTTCTCTTACCGAGTCCAGCTGGGCCGATTGATTATCTCCCTCGCCATCAAAGGAATAAATGACTCCGGCAACAGGAACCCGTTTTACAACATGTTTCTTCATGACTCTGAGAATGAAATCCCAATCCCAATAGTTATGGACATCCAAATCAAAGTAGCCCACTTCCTCATGAAGCTTTCTTTTATACAGACTTCCGGACGGTACGTAAGTGGAGAACCTCTTCATATTCTGCGGATCATACTGATAGGCGAACAGTCTCCTCTCCTGAGGGAATCGGATAAACCGCTGCCATTTAAAGCGGACGATTTCGGCGTCCGAATACACAAGGTCGGCCTTATCCAGCGAGCGCGACATTCTCTCCAGATGGGAAGGCATCAGCAAATCATCATCGTCGCACAGCATAATGGCGTCTCCTGTCGCCTGCCTCACGCCCAGATTTCTCGCTGTAACATGTCCTCCATTTTCCGTCAGATGCTGAATATGAATGGGAAGTTCAGGATACATTTCCTTCAGCCTGTCCACTCGTTCACCTGCATCGTTCACAATAATAATTTCGTGCGGCTTCAGAGTCTGCCGCAATAGGCATTCCATTAACTCGGCAAGCGCCCATAAACGGTTATAGGTGGTCACAACGACAGAAATTTTCATTTAGCGATCCCTCACTTACGATTCTTATGTTTTTATTAAATCATATATTGCGCTTGATATCACCTTTCAGCCGGTTAGTTTTTGCAGCTGCTTAATCGGGTAAAGGTTGATATTACAAAGTCTTGGGGAGGAAATAAGCATGAAATTATTTGTTGTGGAAAACGGTGTTCAGGCCATTGAGAAAGTGAAGAACCTGGAAGAACAAGGCATCAGCAAAAATTCCATTTTTTTATTCGCTCAGGATGAAGATCGGTCAAAGCACCTGACAGAAAACACAAATACGAGCAAAATGAATACACTCGATAAGGGCTTATTCAATACAATGGCGAATGCATTCCGATCAAGAACAGAGGAATTGACCTCTAAAATGGCTGCTCTCGGAGTGAGCCAAAATGAAGCTATAAAATTTGAGGAAGAGCTTGCAAACGGACGAATTGTGATCCTTGCGAAGGAAAAGGACTAATTTATTTTGCATACAAAAGAAGACTAACCCTTTACCGGGTTAGTCTTCCAATTAGAATTCCTGCTATGCAAAATCCTTCTATTAATGATTGTGAGCTCTTCTTGAACCGCCCATCTTTCTCATAACGAGCTGTACGATGAATACAACGATGGCTGCACCAATAATGGCAGGAATGATTGCAAATCCTGCAATATCAGGACCCCATGTTCCAAATAGACCGTGACCTAACCAAGCGCCTGCAAAACCAGCGATAATTGAACCGATAATTCCTCCAGGCATAGAGCCTTTCACTAGAAGGTCTCCGATCCACCCGATTACTAATGCTACAATGATTGATACGATAAAGTTCATAAGATTGACACTCCTTTAGGTTTTATTACTCTATAGATTCCTCATAAATACTACTTTAAAACCTATTAAACCTTGAATTTCGCATAAATGGTTCTAAATACCTCATCCATATTCCTTATATTACCTTTCCGTAGTTTGAAAGATTCAAAAAAAAGGACTTGAATAATCAAGCTATTAATAAGAAGAACAATTGCGAAGTCCGCTTTTTTTCATACCGGGGAAGAGTTTATAGAAAAGGATGATGTAACTGGGGGTCTACGACTCACTAAATTCACTTCCTTTTTAGAAACGCTCCATCATTAAATTCATAAAAAAAGACCAACCCTCTGACGGATTAGTCTATCAGCTTGCATATTCAGCTCGTTTACAATGGTCCTCTTCTGGTTGCTCTAATGATTAAACCAGTCAGGAATACAACAATCGCTGCTCCAATGATTGCCGGAATAATGTAAAACCCTGCAATTTCCGGGCCCCACCTCCCCAGCAGAGCACTGCCGAGCCATGCGCCAGCAAAGCCGGCGATGATGGAACCGATGATGCCGCCGGGCATGGTGTTTTTAACAAGCAAGTCACCAATCCAGCCAATCACTAATGCCACTAATATAGAAACGATGAGGTTCATAATTTGTTCACACCTCCAGATTCTCTTACTCTTTATTCTTACTCCGTATAATCCTTGTTCATTCGGTTTATATAATAAACAGGCTATACTGCCCATATAAAAAAGAGCCGCTCCTGCAGCAGAAGCGGCTCTTTTTTTATTCTTTTTTTAGCAATATAGACGCAAGCGGTGCCAATTTTAACGCGCCTTTTATTTTTTGATTCGTTGCACAATCGATATAATTTCCTTCAGGAAGGGCGATTTCCGCCGGACGATCAACGGAGTGGTTCATGGCACTCAGGAATTTTTCGCGGCGAACCACTTCCACTCCATTTTGCGTTTCGATTATTTCTGCTCCAGCCTCTTGGAAAATTTCTTTGTAAAGGGCTGTCAGCATGGTTTCTTCAAGGGCGGTACCGATATAATAAACCGTTCCTTTTCCGTACTTGTTTTTCGTCACAGCAGCTGTACCTTTATAGAAGCAATCATCATATTCAGCCAGCACTTCTGCTGTCACCGGATCAATCAGGTCACACCATACCGTCGCAGCGGACTCTAATCCGCTAAGACTTCCTTTTACCCCATTCACCTTATTTTGCTGGCCTGTTTGCAGGGATTCATATTCGTTAATCGTAATCCCGGTCATTTCCGTCAGCTCTCCAGGCAGGGTTTGGCCTGTAACGAAATTGTTCGGTTTTTTTACACCTGAACGGTAGCTGAATACGACGGTTCCTCCGTTTTCTGCATAGCGCTTCAGTTTTTCAGTGAAAATCGGATTCTCAAGGAAATAGATTGGGACAAATACAACCTTGTATCCTTCAAGACTGCTGCGGCTGTTTACCGCATCGGTCGCTACGTTGAGCTTGTGTGCAGGCGTATAATGCCTCAGCAGCTCCTGCCGGTGGGAGAACGCGCTGCTTTGCGGCTGAATGTTCCACGCCCAGGCATTTTCTGTATCATAGTAAACCGCTGCCTGCGCTTCATATTTTGAAGCGATCCAGTCGTCGCCGTGTTCCTTCAGCGAGTCAATGACTTCCTTTACTTCGTTGTATTTTCGTTTAGGAATGCCATCATGATCGAGAATTCCGTGGCAAAATTCCTCTGTTCCAAAATGGGCTGCGCGCCACCTGAAATAAACAATCGCTTCTGCTCCTCTTGAGATTGCCTGGTAGGTCCATAGCTTAATATGGCCAGGTCTCGGTAGGTAGCCGATTTTACTCCAGCCCTGTGCACCGGACAGCTCTTCCATTACCCAGTAGCCTTTCCCGTTTTTCGTTCCCCGGCACAGATCGTGCTGATGGGCAATGGCTGAGGGAGACACCGGTTCTGCGAGTCCGCCCCAAACAGGGTAGTTGTCGTACGAAACATAATCTAAATCCTCAGCCATATCCCATTGATTAATCGCTTGATCCGTATACACGAAGTTATGGGTTAAAAACTGATCGTCACGGATATTTTCTCGTAAACAATCTGTTTGAAGCTTGTTGTAGCTCGTGTATGCATCAGCGCAAAAGCGGTCAAAATCCAGCAGGAGGCTTGGGTTATGTTCCTGGAGAACCTTGCGCGGAACCGGAATTTGAGACCAGTCTGTGTATGTTTGACTCCAGAAAACAGTGCCCCAGTTTTCGTTCAGCTGATCCAGCGTTCCGTATTTTTTCTCAAGCCACGCCTGGAAGGATTGACGGTCTTCCTCTCCATAGCTGCGGTCCGATTTTTCATGTCCGTATTCGTTGTCAGTCTGCCACCCGATGATGTCCGGATGCTGCCCGTAGTGCATTGCCATCTCGGTAACAATCTTCTTTGTGTATTCATGGAAAATCCGGCTGTTCACCGTGTAATGTCTTCTTGCACCAAAGGAAATCTGAACCCCGTTCTCATCTGTCGGCAAAATTTCGGGGTGCTTTTGAATGAGCCATGCCGGCGGTGTCGCAGTCGGTGTACCGAGGACCACTTTAATTCCATTTTCAGTCAGCAGCTTTATTGCACGGTCATAAAGGGAAAAATCATAGCGTCCTTCCTCAGGCTCCATCAGCTGCCAGCCAAATTCCGCGATTCTTACGACGTTGACGCCAAGCTCCTTCATGAGCGTAACATCCTCAGGCCATCTTGATTCTGGCCACTGCTCAGGGTAGTAATCCACTCCGATATACATGCTCCAACACTCCAGTCTGCTTATAGTAGGACGGGAACTCCCCCCGCTTTTTCAATAAAGGCTGTGAATGCAGCCATTCCTTTTTCATTCCGCTTGAAAACACCCGCGTGCTCGAGGATGACAGCGAAAACTCTGCCTAATTCCTCCTGCAGAACCGCATAGCTGTTATCGCTTGTCACGCTGCAGCGCTCCTTTATTTCCAGAGCCCATTCAAGGTGCTGGTTGAGTTCCGGATGCTGAGCGATTTGCTCTGCTGCGAGTTCAGATGGCAGCAGCTCAGCCAGCTTCTGCATTTCCTCCGTCAGCCTGCCCGGCAGAACAGCCAGCCCCATCACCTCAATCAGTCCGATGTTTTCTTTCTTAATATGATGAACCTCCTGATGCGGGTGGAAGATTCCCATTGGATGCTCGTCACTCGTCCGGTTGTTGCGGAGGACAAGATCAAGCTCAAACAGTCCTCCCCTTCGCCGTGCGATCGGTGTAATCGTATTATGCGGGTCATCCCCCGTTGCAGCAATGACGTCAGCATCCGGATCGGAATAGCCCTTCCACTCGTTGAGCAAATATTCCGCAGCCCGGACAAGCTCCTCTTTATCCGTCCCCTGCAGCCTCAGTACAGACATCGGCCATTTGACGATTCCCGCTTTTATTCCTGGATAACTTGAGAATGTAAACATCTTTTCCACTTCCGCTTTCGCCATCGGAAAGTCGTGACGGCCTCCCTGAAAATGGTCATGACTCAAGATCGATCCGCCGACTATCGGAAGATCTGCGTTTGAGCCTAGGAAATAATGAGGGTATTCATCCGTGAAATCCAGGAGCCTTACAAAGGTTTCTTTCGAAATGCGCATTGGTTTGTGCTCTCCCGCTAGCACAATGCAATGCTCGTTATAGTAAACGTAAGGAGAATACTGCAAATACCATTCCTCGCGATTGAGCGCCACAGGAATAATCCGGTGATTTTGTCTGGCGGGATGATTCAGTCTACCCGCATACCCGGTATTTTCTTTGCAGAGCAAGCATTCAGGATAGCTGCTGACCGCCAGATTTTTAGCGGCCGCAATCGCTTTTGGATCTTTTTCAGGCTTTGATAGATTAATGGTGATTTCCATTTTCCCGTACGGAGTGTCCGAGTACCAATGCTGATTTTTCGCAATCCGGTCTGTACGAATGTAATGGAGATCCTGTGAAAACTGGTAATACGCATCTGTAGCTGCTTCGATTCCTTCGCGGGCAGCCGTTTCCCGGAATCTGCGGATTACTTCAGACTGGGAAGGAGTCAGGCAGCCCATCAGCTTCGTATCAAGCAAATCCCTATAGGTGACAGAGTCTGCTTCAAGCCTTCCGTTTTCTGCTGCCCAGTCAAGGATTTTCTGCAGGATGGGCACAGGGGTTTCCGGAACCTCACCAAAGTAAGCCGCTGTTTTTTCTCCGTTCAAATCAAGTGCTTCGAAAAGCTTATTTCTGACGAGATCCACATCCCATTTTGAAACGAGCTTTTTCTCGATTCCGTATTGAAGCAGTTCCTCCAGATGAGCATAAATTGGATTTGGCATGACATTCCCTCCCTATTGAATAGCTGAAGATTTTTAGTAGCCTTTTGGATTCTTTAAAAACCAGTTCCATGCACTCTCAATGATGGTGTGCAGATCTGCATATTTCGGCTTCCAGCCAAGCTCCTGAATCGCTTTTTCAGAGGACGCCACAAGTCTTGCTGGATCTCCTGCCCGTCTTGGAGCAACCTCTGCCGGTATCGGATGGCCTGTTACCACGCGAGCCACATCGATGACTTCCTTCACGGAAAAACCATTCCCATTTCCGAGATTATACGTACCGCTCACAGGCTGTTTTCTTAAAGAATCAAGGGCGAGCAAATGAGCGTCAGCAAGATCGGTCACATGAATGTAGTCTCTAATGCATGTACCGTCCGGTGTAGCATAGTCATCTCCGAAAATCATGATTTTCTCGCGCTGCCCAAGCGCTACTTGAAGAATAATCGGAATGAGGTGCGTTTCCGGCTGATGGTCTTCGCCAAGCTTTCCATCCATATGGGCACCCGCAACATTAAAGTAGCGAAGAACCATGTAATTTAATCCGTAAGCCTGCTCGGACCACTTCAGCATTTTTTCAATCGCAAGCTTCGTTTCTCCATACGGATTCGTCGGTTCCGTCGGCTCGGTTTCCTGTATCGGAATATTTTTCGCCTCTCCGTAAGCTGCTGCTGTAGAAGAGAAAACAATCTTTTTCACGCCAAATTCCTTCATAACCTTTAAAAGGGACAAAGCTCCATACACATTGTTATCGTAATATTTCAAAGGGTCCTCAACGCTTTCTCCAACTAAAGAGTCCGCTGCAAAGTGCATAACTGCCTCAATTTCATTCTCTTCAAAAAGATTTCTTAAAAACGCTTCATCTCTCAAATCGCCTGTATAAAGCTTCGCACCGTCTAAAACCGCTTCAATGTGCCCTTTTTGCAGACTGTCTGCCACGATCACCTTTTCCCCGCGATCCAGCAGCTCTGACACTGCATGGCTTCCAATGTAACCCGCTCCGCCGCAAACTAAAATCGACATGTCTCTTCCTCCTTAAATATGAATAATTTCTCTTGCTCCATCTCCAACTTCAACTACATAGAACTCTGGGGTAAGCCCCGTTTCTTTTTTATAGACAGCGCCTGCCTCTGAGATAAACGTCTGGACAGCTGATTTCTGAACAATGCTGACGGTGCAGCCGCCGAATCCTGCTCCGGTCATTCTGGAGCCGATTACACCCGGCAGTTTCCATGCGATTTCGACCATGGCATCGAGTTCTTTCCCGGTTACTTCGTAGTCATCCCTTAAAGACAGATGGGAATCATTCATTAATTGTCCGAATCCCTCTTCATCGCCAGCATGGAGCTTCTTAACTGCCTGTAATGTACGAATGTTTTCAAGCACCGCATGTTTTGCTCTTTTGCGGTCTGTTTCGTTTTCAATGAGATGCTGATTTTCTTCAAATTCTTCTGCTGTTAAGTCTCCAAGTGAATGGATATCAAGCTTAGTTTGCAGATTTTTCAGTGCACGCTCGCACTCTGACCGGCGCTCATTGTATTTAGAATCTGCCAGTGTTCTTCGTTTCCCTGTATTGGAAATCACGAGAACAGAATCCTTCAGCTCAAGCGGGCTGTACTGATATTCAAGAGTCTGGCAGTTTAGCAGAACCGCCGAGTCCTTTCTGCCCATGCCGATCGCGAACTGGTCCATAATGCCGCAGCTGACTCCGATAAATTCATTTTCTGCATGCTGACTCATTTTGACAAGCTCTAATCGATCAATCGATGATCTTGTCAGCTCGTTTATCATGACAGCAGAAGCAAGTTCGATGGAAGCAGAGGAGGAAAGGCCTGCACCATTCGGGATGTTGCCGAAAAACAGAACATCCAGTCCATGAATCAGCCGGATTCCCTTCAGGCTGAACTCCTTCAGGACTCCTTTCGGATAGTTCGCCCAATCATGCTCTTCCTTATATAGGAGGTCATCCGCCTGAAATTCAATCATGCCTTTATCTTCAAAGTTCATGGAATAGAGACGCATCATCTGATCACTTCTCTCTCTAACCAAGCAATACGTCCCTACATTAAGCGCACAGGGAAAAACATGACCGCCATTATAATCCGTATGTTCACCTATTAAATTCACTCTTCCTGGAGCAAAGAAAATTCTTGGTTCTGTACCTTTGCCGAATACTTCATTAAATTGATTAATTAACTGTGTATGCATACGTCACCCACCTGACATTCTATAAAAGTTATTCATTGAAAACGTATTCAATATCTACTTTCATTGTAGAGGTGTGAACAGGGGATGACAATGGTAAAATAGTTAAGAACTTAAGGTATTTTTTTGCTTGCGGGGAATCCTGTTGCTTCGTATGGCTTCAACGCATATTTGACTTTTGCGTCATAATCATTCAATCCATAAAACAATCTTTTTTTGCTTGGAGGGGGATCTATTATGTCAGATTCACAGTACGGAGCGGTCGCCTTCCGCTTTAAAGAGGAGTCAATCAATCATCTTGCTCAGCTCTGGTCAGTCGGGTGGGACTTGCAGTCATCTCCGATTTATTCCTGGAGCGGTACAGAGCGCAAGGATCTTGGCAAGGTCATTTTTCAGGTCACCTTATCCGGCTATGGGGAAATTCAAATAGATGGCAGGACGCATCGTGTTCAGCCCGGTCAGGCTTTTATTGTAAAAAGCCCGAGTGATTACCGTTATTATTTGCCTGAAACAAGCGAAAAGTGGGAGTTTATGTATGTAACGCTTTTTGGCAAGGAAGCGGATCGCTGCTTCGAACACATTAAGGAAAAAACGAACCAGGTCATCCGGTTTCATCCTGAATCTGTTCCAGTCAAGCTTGTTAAACAGATCTATGATGAAGCCAACAGCAAAAATATAACGTCCGCTTATAAAGGCTCAAGTCTTGCTTATCAATTCATAATGGAGCTTTACGAATATGTATCTGCGATGGACAGGGAAATGGAAGACTGGCCTGAAAGCATAGTCAGTGCTGTCCTGTTTGCCAGACATTCGTACCACAATCCCATCGGTCCTGATGAAATGGCGGATGCATCCGGGCTCTCCCGTTACCATTTCACAAGAATCTTTAAGAAAAATACAGGTCTCACACCGATTCAGTATTTAACGAATATCCGCATTGCAAAGGCGCTTGAGCTTCTTTCCCACACCAAATATACAATTGAGGAAATTGCTGTACTAGTAGGCTATACGAACGCAAATTATTTAAATAAGGTGTGCCGGAAAGTTACAGGTAAATCCCCAGGACAGCTCAGAAAAGAAAAAGCCGGGTGGCAGCAGGATAAATTCATTCAGGAATAGACTTACGCATCAATTTCAATCGTCAGCGAACCCTTTGAGTGGACAATTTTCATGCTGGTCCCAGGCGTCATAATATTTTCAAAAATATCCTTGGCCGTTTGAAGAGCAAGCTCCATCCGTTCCGCTTTCTCCGCTTCTTCTTCGTTCAATTCACTTTGACGAAGGGCGGAAAGCACTTGCTCGTGGTCTTTCTCCAAACGCTCATAAATTTCATCGTATAAGGCTTGAATTTTCATCGCGCTCACCTGCTTCTCATCCATTTGTGGCCTATTATATCATGATTTAGAGGACGAAAAAAAACCGCCGGACCCATGTCCGGCGGCACTCCTCGTTATCCATTTGCAAATCCGGCTGATGAGAAGAGTACATAGACGGTAATCATGGCAACAACCGCCGCAAAGCCCATTGGATACAGGAGCTTCCAAGGCGTCATATCCACGACCTTCTCATCTTCAAGCTCATAGACCGTGTCCTTAGGCCAGATCTTTCCGATCAGGAGCATCAGTCCGACACACAGAACAAACAATACAGCAAGAATGTGAAGGAAATGAATTCCCGTATCCCAAACAAGCTGGGTGATTGCATAAACCGAAATGAACAGCGCCAGCGAAATTTTCGCAGCAATGGCCGGCACCCGTTTCGTTGCATATCCAACAATGATAATGGTCAGAATCGGCACATTATAGAATCCGTTTACAATCTGGAGATACTGGAAAAACCCTTGTGGAACAAACATGATCAGCGGTGCCACGCACATGGCAAATATAGCAAGAAACGTACCGACAATTTTCCCGTTTTTCACAACCTGTGCATCCGTTGCATTCGGACGAACAAAAGGCTTGTAAATGTTTAACGCAAAAAGTGTAACCGATGAGTTTAATGCAGAATTAAAGGAGGATAATATCGCTCCAAACAATACGGCTGCAAAGAACCCGACAAGAGGAGTAGGAAGTACATGGTTTACAAGCTTCGGATAAGCCTCCATCGGTTCCAGTCCAGGACCAAAAATATTATAAGCGATGATTCCCGGCAGGATTAGAAAGACAGGTCCCAAAAGTTTCAGAAATGCTGTAATGACAAGCCCTTTTTGCCCCTCTTTCAGATTTTTGGCGGCAAGCGCCCTTTGAATAATATGCTGTGCTGTTCCCCAATAAAAAAGGTTAACAAGCAGCATTCCCGTAAACATCGTACTGAAAGGAACAGGATCCGTATTGGATCCGATTGAATTCAATTTTTCCGGTGTATTTTCAGCAATAGACTGGAAGCCCGCAATCGGTGAACCATCTCCAAGCATTGTCAATCCAAGGAACGGAATTAGAAGTCCTCCAATGAGCAGGCCTATTCCATTTATCGTATCGGACACTGCGACCGCTTTCAAACCGCCGAATATCGCATAAATCGATCCAATAATTCCAATCGCCCAAACCATTATCCAGATTGAGGTTTCATAGCTTACACCAAACACTTCCTGCACATTAAAAATCGAGCTTAATGCTGTCGCTCCTGAATACAAGATGGGCGGAAGAAGATTAAGGACATATCCAAACAAGAAAAGGAGCGTAACAATCTGCTTTGTTCCGCTGTCGAACCGTTTTTCAAGAAAATCCGGGATGGTCGTAATTCCTCCCTTTAAATAGCGCGGGAGCAAGAAAAAGGCTACTAAAACAAGCGCGATTGAGGATCCAACCTCCCAGCCCATTACTGACATATTAAACTTATAACCGTCTGCATTCAGCCCGACTAGCTGCTCAGTTGATAGATTTGTCAGCAATAAAGAACCGGCTATTACCCAGGCCCCAAGGCTCCGGCCGCCAAGGAAATACCCATCTTGGGTATCCAGTTTTTCATTTCTTGTAAGGAAATAAGAAATGACAGCCACTAAACCCGTAAAAAAGATAAATGAAAATATCGTCAATACATTCATGCAACCAGCTCCCAGATGTGTAGTTAACGCTTTCAAAATAACTTGTGCGCACTTTATTAAATTAATAAACTATGAATAATCTTCAGTGCTTCCCATTTTATAAACGCTTTCACATTCCGTCAACCGGGCTAAAATTGCTCGTTTAGAGGACATTTTTGCTTGAGGGGAAAAGCTGCATGGAGTTATTGAGCGGAGGATACTGGGTTTGACGCTGCTGCGGGAAGGCCGCTTTGTCTGACGAACTTGTCAGACAAAGCTCTGCTAAAAAAAGCCATCCAACTCTGGATAGCGGGTATACTGCTTATTTATTATGTTTCATGTAGGCGAGTGTCCTCCTGATTCCGGCTTCGTATGATGTAGCTGGAATGGGGCCGATAAAGTTTTGATATTTTTCTCCTGAGAGGATGACTGGGTTTTCATATAAATACATCATTTCTCTCATTTCCTTCATATTCCGATCAAACAGCCCCATCAGCCAAATGGTCCTTTTTCCTACCTTCATCACTGATTTTGTATAGCCGCCTTCCCTTTGGAATAGCTGCATCCATTCCTTCCCGCTAATCACACCTGCACCCGGAATGTTCCAGTTCTGACCGAAGGCTTCCTCCTTCATTGCCAATGCAACGGCTGCCTTTGCACCGTCCGGCGTGTAAATGTATTCTCTCTTCCTATTGAGTTCCCCAATAAAAATGGTTCTTTTATTTAAAGAAATCGGTTTGAGTGTTTGATGAAGGAGTGTATTTTCAGCATTTGGTCCATAGTAATCCGGAAAATGAAGGATCATATAGCTGACTCCTGATTCCTTTACCATTTTTTCAAGCGAAAGGCGAATCTGCCCTTTTTTAGTATGAGGACTTTTTTGCGCTGTTTCTTCTACTTTTTTGCCATTCTGCATTCCATAGGCGTAAATATTATCAATAATAATGAGTTTAGCGTTTTCAGCTTTAGCCGCATTGATTGCATTCTTCATAATAGCTGGGTGTCCGTCTGTCCAATCTGGATAAGGTACACTTACTGTATGAAAAATCAGATCTGCTCCTTTGCAGGCTTTAAGGATATCCCCTTCTGCATATGCATCACCGGTTTCAATCGCCACTCCATCTTTTCCCCCAAAATGCCGCTCCAATTTGGCTTTATTCCTGGCAAAGGCTGTGACCTTGAAGCCATTCTCAATCAGTTCGTTAACAAGGGCGTATCCCATTCCTCCTGATGCTCCTAAAATGGCTGCATGTTTCATAAAATATCATCCTTTTGTTTTTATTTAACCAGTGGTCAATAATGAGTAAAAAGCAGGCCGCAGAGTAATCTGCAGCTAAGATTTCGGAACTAATGAATTCATTAAAAACTGCACATGTTGATTGGCCATCTCTCTTGCATCCTCAAACTCCATGCCCGTTTTGCTGTAATGAGTCACAAATCCATGAAGCGAAAGGAAAATGGACCAGATTTGCGAAACCGTGACGCTGCCTGAAGAAAGCTTATATATGGATTGAGCAAACTTTTCATAGCTTAAATTTGGCTCCTCCGCAAAATAGCTCTTCACTTCCTCATCTTTTATGAGGAACATCACTTCATAATGGCTTTGATGAGTCAGTCCGAATTCAATGTATCCGAATAATATGCTTCTCAGCTTCTCTTCATTGGAAGACTGTTTCTTCTCAAGGATCCCATCCAGCACCTCATTTAGTAATTGAAAGTCCTCACGCACCATCGCATAAAAAAGTTCGGCCTTGCTTTTGAAATGGTAATAAATAGATCCATGGCTGTAACCGAGCTCGGCTGCAATTTTTCTCATGGAAACATTCTGATACCCTTCCTCTACAAAGAGTTCCCTGGCTGAAGCAATAATGATGTCTCTAGTTAATTCCTGTTTAACTGCTTTTCTTGCTGCCACTTTTACACCCCGATTTATTAACCACTGTTCAATTATAAATTTACCTTTTTTTCCATCCAATAGCAACCCCTTTTCTCCCTCACGCAGGAATCTTTATAACAGACCGATCAATTGGTATAATAAACAAGATAGATAAAAGGTTAATTTGGATGGAGGTACAACATATGAATATGCCTAAAGCATTAACCATTGCCGGTTCGGACAGCAGCGGCGGAGCAGGAATCCAAGCTGATCTGAAAACCTTCCAGGAGCATGGTGTATACGGAATGTCTGCTTTAACTGTGATTGTCGCGATGGATCCCCATAACGAATGGCACCATCAAGTCTTCCCAGTTGAGCTCGATGTGATAAAGCCCCAGCTTTCTACAATCGTCGAAGGCATTGGTGCGGATGCAATGAAAACCGGCATGCTGCCGACTGTGGATATTATCCGCCTTGCAGCCGACACAATTAAGAAACATGGTTTAAAAAATGTAGTAGTCGATCCCGTTATGGTGTGCAAAGGAGCAGATGAAGTTCTGTACCCTGAGCTTGCGGAAGCACTGCGCGATATTTTGACGCCGGCTGCTACCGTTGTGACGCCTAATCTTTTCGAAGCTGGACAGCTAAGCGGTATTGGAACGATTACAACAGTAGAACAGATGAAAGACGCTGCAGCGAAAATCCATGCATTAGGCGCTCCTTTTGTCCTTGTTAAAGGCGGCGGAAAGCTTGACCATGAAAAAGCAGTTGACGTGCTTTATGATGGAACGGATTTTGAAGTCCTGGAAAGCGAACGAATCGACACGACTTACACTCATGGCGCAGGATGCACGTACTCATCGGCAATCACTGCCAACCTCGCTAAAGGCTTGGAAGTAAAAGAAGCCATTTACGAAGCAAAAAAATTCATTACAGCAGCCATTAAGCATTCTTTCCCGCTCAATGAATACGTAGGACCTACCAACCATGCAGGCTTGAGACTGCACGGAGAATAAATAACGAAAAACAGCCCGGTTAGACGGATGGGCTGTTTTTTTGTTTGGATGTGTAGCGGGGTGAATTATGGTGAGGATAGGGATGCTTGGCATTGTGCTTTTTCCGGTTGATGCCTGGCATTGTGCTTTTTATCCCTGTGTTGCCTGGGATTTCGGTTTTGCCTGGCATTGCGGTTTTGCCTGGCATTCTTGCCTGGGATTGGAGTCTTTTTACGGTGCTGCCTGGGATTAATATGACGGATTTATGATCGAAAGTCACATATATTGGTTTGAAACTGCTACAATGGCTAGTCAACGTAGCTCAGATAAGAAAATTTGGTGCTAGAATCGGGATGAATTGGGTTATTTCGGTACGCAGTTGGGGGGCAGCTAATGAGATATCGGCTATTCTGAGCGGATATCGACCGAAATTTAAATATATCGGCGATTATTTCAATATATCGGCGAAAATTTTAATATATCGACGATTATTTCGATATATCGACGAAAATAAGCGGATATCGACTTTTCGGGAGGATACGACAGAGATGGCAGTGCCCTCTTTTCGCTGGATCCCCTTCCGCAGCCCACACCCTCCAGTCCTGCCCTATAATCGATGTGCCTGTTCTACCTTAACTTGAATCTTCGCCAATCTCCCCCCTGTCAAAATAAAGTCCAGCCAAACGTTTAGCTAGTAAACACTACGTTCAATCAACCGAGAATTCCCCTCTACCCATGAGACCGGAAATTTACCAGGGGTTACCTCAATCTCGCAGACGCAGCGATTAGCATGAGCAGGTAAAAAGGAAGCGTCCCTTTCTTCTGCACACAGTTAAAAACTTCATGAAGTCTGTGAGCATAAAGAGGTTACCGTGATTCTGAATAAAAAAGCCCGGCTGCTGAATAGCGAATCTTTTTCCCGGCTGATGCCTGGCATTCTTCCCAGTAACCTCACCTTTCAAGTTTCCTATAACCCTTTTTACCATGATTAACATCGAGTTCACAAAACACCTAGTTATCCACAAATTTATGAAGCTTTCGTTATTATTTTGTAAATTGTTAGATATACACAGGTGAAAACGCCTTTACAAACATCTTATCCACAGAACTTATCAACATATCCACAAAAGTTACCCACATTTTGTGTGGGTACATGCGTTCCCTACTATATCTGCACTTGGTATTTTAGTCATACACAAGTTGTTCACAGGTTTTCAGTTATTAACAAGGAATCGGAAAGGGCTGTGGAGAATGTATGGGGGAAGGACGGGTAAAACTTTTGCGAACTTTCATTTTTTTTCATATGCTGGTGTGCTAGAACAATAGAAAAATTCGGGGGAACCTGCTTCAATGCCAGAACTTTTCTTACTATTTCTCATTGCTTATGCAGTCTGCTTTATCCTGTTTTCACTTTTGTTTTCCTTGTTATATGTATTCTTAGGTAAAAAGAATCCACTAGGACAGGCTGCTGAAGATGTCGTGGATCTTCTCATTTTAACCCCTGCCGGATGGATGATTTCAATTTTATACTTTTTGTATCTGGTGGCAGCTTTTCCTTTTTGGTGGTTCTCCAGACGAAAATAAAGAACAAGCCCCCGGTTAAAATGGGGGCTTATTCTTTATTTATTATTAAAGCCTTTCTTTTGCACAAATTCTTTCATGTACATCCTTTGAGGGTGCGCTAGCATTTGCGCCATTTGGCCGGTCCATGTATCAGAGCGCCTTCCGTCTGTACGTTCATTATAGTAAGCAGACACGGTTTCGTTATATTCTTTCAGCTGCTCTTCGTATTGCTCTCCGGTGTCATAGTGGTCTTCAAAATAAACATGGTTAAATGGAAGCCGCGGTTTAACATCCGGGTTTTGATCAGGATAGCCAATTGTCATTCCAAAGAGCGGAATGACTCGGTCAGGAGTTTTAAGAACACTTGATACTTCAGGAAGATTGTTTCTTAATCCCCCGATGTAGCAAATGCCAAGTCCCATCGATTCTGCAGCGATTGCTGTATTTTGGGCAGCGAGAGCGGCATCTATAATAGCTACCATGAATTTTTCCGTGCTTTCGATGGATTCGGTAACTTCCTGTTTCTCCATTTCTCCTGCTTTTTCGTGGCGGTACAGGTCTGCACAGAATACAAAGAAGTGACCATTATGAGCAACATATGACTGGTTTCCTGCAAGCTCAGCCAGCTTTTGCTTCGTTTCGGGATTTTTCACACCGATGATCGAATAGGCTTGAATATTGCTGGATGTAGAGGCAGCCTGCGCGGCTTTCACGAGCAGAGATATTTGTTCGTCCGATAGGGGACGATCTTGAAACTTCCGTATTGAGCGATGATTTAAAATGGTTTCAATGGTTGTATTCATTTGATTCAACCCTTTCTCATGCAAGTCGGTTAGAGCTATAGATTGTTTTATATTTTTAGCTTTTCTTCCATAACAAAGCTGCATCCTCATGAATTTCCTGATTAAAGAGTAGCGGAGTTGATTGCCCTCCGTCAAACAATTGAATTTGAGCCGAAAAAAAAATCCCCTTCAGAGATCGAAGGGGTTCTTTATGTTTTCGGGAAGGTAAAGCCTTCTCCGAATACATCGCGTACATCATGAATTACGACAAACGCTTTGTCATCAATTTTATGAACAATTTTTTTCAGCTGAAAAAGCTCTTGTTTATTAATGACGATATAGAGAATATCGCGCGATTCATTCGTATAGCTGCCTTTTGCAGAAATGACCGTGACACCCCGGTCCATATCTTCATTAACCCGGCTCGCCACTTCATCCGCATGATCAGAAATAATGGTGGCAGCTTTTCTCGTATCGAAGCCTTCGAGAATATAATCGAGCACTTTGGTACTAATGTAGATAGAGATTACGGTATACATGGTATTAGCAGCACCTATGACAAAATAAGAGCTTAGCACCACAATCATATCGAACAGCAGCATCGAGCTGCTTACACTCCAGCCAAGATATTTTTGAGTCATTCTCGCAAGAATAGCCGAGCCCCCGGTTGTACCGCCTGCGCGAAGAACGAGTCCGAGACCGACACCGATGAAAATGCCGGCAAAAACAGTTCCCAAAATGGCATCTTCAACTGGTGCTGCCATTCCTTCCGTTAGATGCAGGAAAACGGAAGTGAACACAATGGAGATGATAGAATAATAGGTTACACGCTTACTCAGTAAGCGAAAGCCGACTGATAGCAAAATACCGTTCATAATGAAGTTGGTGATGCCAGGGGACCAATGAAGCACATAGTAAAGAAGCATCGAAATTCCCGTTACGCCGCCTTCACCCAGCTCATTTGGGATGGCAAACAGATTAACCCCAATGGCAAAAAAGAAAGATCCTATGATGAGCAAGCTGTATTCTTTAATATTTGTAAGCATAGTTGTCTCTCCTCGAAGATTTTCGTAAAAAAGGCCGGTGTCCGGAACAGATCTATTCCGTGCAGCGGTCTTCGGAATCACTGAACAGACCTGCCTCCTTCAGACCTCAGGCTTCAAGTCTGTCCAATACTATAGCACCCTCTAAGGCGATTATCAACACTCAGAAGGGTATTAAAATTCTTCCATTTCCGTTTGTTTCGTTTCTCTCCCCAAAAATGCAACGGAAAGCACACCGATGATGATGGAGAAACAGAAAATGGTAAAGATTGTTCCAATTTCAACATTCATTTTAATCAGATATCCAACAAGCAGCGGTCCCAATATTCCACCGATTCTTCCGAACGAGGCCGCCATCCCTGATCCGGTTCCCCGAATGGAAGTTGGATACTGTTCAGGGGTGTATGCATAGAGCGCTCCCCATGCCCCTAGATTAAAGAAGGAAAGAAACATTCCTGACGCAAGAAGCAGCGCTGGTGTTTCTGCATTTCCAAAGAAATAGGCACTCAGAGCAGTACCTGACAGGTAAACAATCAGGACAAATTTCCTGCCCTTTTTTTCAATCAGCCAGGCCGCACTGAAGTAACCTGGGAGCTGAGCAAGAGTCATAATAAGGACATATTCAAAGCTTTTAATTAAGGTGAATCCTTTCATGGTCATGACGCTTGGCAGCCATAGAAACATTCCGTAATAGGAAAAAACCACAGAAAACCATAGAATCCACAGCATAGCGGTGCGTTTTTTGTATTTCCCGCCCCATACCTTTGCTATTTTTTGCAGCATCGTTTCCTGGTCTTTTTCCTGAACAGCCTTAAACGCTTTGGAATCCGGAAGATTCCATCGTAAATATAGAGCATAAAATGCAGGAAGTGCACTGATGACCAGTGCTGTCTGCCAGCCAAAACGCGGAATGATAAAGAAGGCAATCAAGGCTGCAAGGAGCCATCCGCCCGCCCAAAAGCTTTCCAGAAGTACAACAATGCGGCCTCTTTCATGCGGTTTCACACTTTCAGAGACGAGCGTCGAGGCAACCGGAAGCTCGCCGCCTAAACCCATTCCTATGATAAATCGCAAAACAAGAAAAACCGGCAGCGCCCAAGCAAGCGCGGATAACCCGCTTCCCACTGAAAATAACAGAAGAGTGATAATAAAAACGTTTTTTCTGCCGATGCGGTCCGCCATCAAACCAAAAATGAGAGCACCGACTGCCATCCCGATTGAATTGACCGAGCCGATCCAAGCCATTTGATCCGGTTTCAGCTGCCACTCCACCGCAAGCGCGGCGATAATAAATGAGAGGAGTCCAACATCCATTGCATCAAACATCCATCCCATTCCTGCTATTCCTAAAAGCTTCCTTTTCGAAAGCTTTGTTTGATCATTCATATGTAACACCCTTCTTTTTCAAAATTCTTCTTTATTATGTCACAATCCGATATTTTAGGAAATAAGAATAGCAGCGGAATATTCCCCTTCAAAGTTTCCATGTTCCAGCATGCTGCTTTCAGATAAGAAAAGGATACTATTATTTGACAAGGAAAGAAGCTATTCAAAAAAGAGCAGCATCATAATTGAATGAATGAGGTGCCATATCTTATGGAATTTAAACTAGAAAAATTAGAGGGATATACTCCCCAAATAGGCCATCTTGTCACACAAATGGAATATGCCAGAAAAACAACATTAGAAGCAGTCACCGGTTTAACAACCTCCGAATTAGATTTTTTACCAATCAAGGATGGGAATAGTATCGGAGCCCTGCTGCTGCATATAGCAGCAGTTGAAAAAGGGTTCCAAATAGAGATTTTTGATGGAAGAAGCCCGAATGAGCAAGAGATGGCAGAATGGGGTGCACCGTACAGTCTGGGAGCAGAAGGAAGAAAAAGTATCAAAGGATATCCTTTGGAATACTACATTTCCAAGCTTGAAGATGTCAGAAACAGAACAATGAGCGAATTTGCTGCTTTAAATGATGACTGGCTTTACGAAAATAGAGTATGGGATCACCACCCGTCTAATAATTATTTCATCTGGTTTCACGTGTTTGAGGATGAAATCAACCATAGAGGTCAAATAAGGCTGATTAGGAAAATGCTGACTCATAAATAATGAGGTATTACGTTTTACGGGCCTGGTTACCTAATACAGCGTTTTTCAGTGAAGTGGATTAGTAACCGTCTCACAATACCAGCAGCCCTTATTGAATAACCGTACCCTGAGCAGGGATGGGGTTTTCTTTCAGCATTCTGGCGAAATGCATCAGGTTAAATGCCAGCATTTGCACATGCTGTTTTGTAAATTCATTTTTATATCCTTCCGCTTCAATAAAAGAAGGTCCTGGTCCAGCCTCTCCCACCCAATATGTATCAACATTTGGAGGAACGGTGAGGCCCATATGCGAAAGACCGTATAAAATGGATTTAGCCGCATCTTTTGCTCCATCCTCATTCCCAGTTATAACAACTCCGCCGACTTTGTTGTAATAGATGGATTGTCCTTTTTCATTGGTCAGGCTGCTTCCGCCATACAGCCTCTCCATAACCATGGCTGCAATGCTGCTCTTCTCCCCAATCCAAAGAGGGGTGCCTATAATTAGAATGTCCGCCTCTTTCACTTTTTCAAAAATCTGCGGCCATTCATCTCCTCCGCCCATATCATCGGAGATTCCAAAAGCTACGTTATAATCAGCTACCCTGACTGTCTCAGTAAATACTCCTTCACGCTGCATAATGCCGGTTACCTTTTTAACTAACGCTTCCGTATTTGATTCTTCATCACCCTTTTTCAGGGAACAGTTCAATAACAATGCTTTTAATGTCATTTTTTTGTCCTCCTCAAAGTATATAGTTTAAAAATTCCACAAATGAGAAATGCTAAACGTAAAAATAGGCAAATTTTCTCAAACAAAATCCTTTAATTATCAGAATTTTGTGATATACTAGTTGTAACAGAAAGTTCACAAATTGTTCTTTTCTCTGTCACAATTGGTCAAGTTATGTAAGCGTTATCAAATTTGACAAGGAGGTAAGTGAAATGGATGTGTTCGTGGTTTATCTTTTCATCGCGACAGCAACTCCTTTATTTCTCTGGCCTGAACGAAAGAGATTAGCAATCATCCATATTCCATTTATTGTTGGAATGTGGGCTTACTTTCTCCTCTATCTCAGCGGAAGCTTAAATTTCATCGACCACTACGTCCTCAATATGATCTTCGTCGGCAATGTCGTATTTGCCCATATCGCAGCATTCCTAATTTATGCCTTCCCAATCATTAAGCGTGAGCATGAGAAGAAACACGCTCCAAAATCACCAATCATTGAATAAGCCTTGCATCGAACGCGGTGCAGGGTTTTTTCTTGTTTTAGGCTGCTGCAGATTCACTTTTACTCTGTAATCGGGCGTTGAGGATTATCACGGACACTCCTGGGTGGATATCAGACATTCTTGTCATGATATCACCCGGCCCGCTCCGGATATCGGACACTTTGTCTCATTTATCGGACGTTCTCGCTTTTATCGGACACTCTTGAATGGATATCAGACATTCAAGTACGGATATCGCCCGCTCCGCTCCGGATATCGGACACTTCCCCTCATTTATCGGACGTTCTCGCTTTTATCGGACACTCTTGTCAGGGTATCGCCCGCTCCGCTCCGGATATCGGACACTTTGCCTCATTTATCGGACGTTCTCGGTTTTATCGGACATCCCTGGATGGATATCGGACACTCTTGTCAGGATATCGCCCGCTCCGCTCCGGATATCGGACACTTTGCCTCATTTATCGGACGTTCTCGCTTTTATCGGACACTCCTGGGTGGATATCGGACATTCTTGTCAGGATATCGCCCGCTCCGCTCCGGATATCGGACACTTTGCCTCATTTATCGGACGTTCTCGGTTTTATCGGACATCCCTGGATGGATATCGGACACTCTTGTCAGGATATCGCCCGCCCACTCCGGATATCGGACACTTTACTTACTTTATCGGACACTCACGCTTTTATCGGTATCGGACATTTGCGATGTAGTACAGTTTTCCAGCAGAGCTGCCTTTAGATTAAAACAAAAAACCGGTAAGCGATGCCCCATCTGGGATAGCGATTACCGGTTTACTATTGTTTATTTACCTTCATGTTCTCCATGTTCACCATGAGAAGGCGGGTTTTTCTGATGTTCTGAGTGACCGCCATGCGATCCCATTACCCAAACTGTTCCAGCTACGATTACAATCGCAATGAATGCTGCAAACACAGTATTGAGGGTTTGAATCCATCCGCTGCTGCTCTCTGTCATATGCATGAACATAAGCAGCTGAAGTGCAGCCTGGAAGAAAGCAAAAACGAAAATGATGATCAGGATAGTGGTATCAGAGAATCCTGATGCTAAGCCTACCCACAGAGCGAGCAATGTTAAAACGATGGATAATGCAAAACCAATGACATTGCTCCATGGGAATTTATCATGAGATGAATGTGTGTTATGAGATGTTTGAGTATTTCCAGCCATATTACAACACCATCCCCATCAAATAGACTCCAGTGAAAATGAAAATCCAGACGACGTCAAGGAAATGCCAGTAAAGACTTGAGATAAAAAGCTTCGTAGCAGTTTGTGGTGTTAAACCGCGCTTTTTAACCTGGATTAGGATTAAGGAAATCCATGCGATACCGATGGATACGTGAAGTCCGTGTGTCCCTGCAAGAACAAAGAATGCGGACCAGAAAGCACTCGTCTGGAGCGTAGCGCCTTCATGTACATACTCGACGAACTCATATACTTCGTAGCCAACAAACCCGGCGCCGAGAAGAAGGGTAATAATCGTCCAAATGAATACACCCTTCATGTTGTGGCGGCGCAGCTCATGAATGGCAATACCGCTTGTAAAACTGCTTATCAAAAGCAGGAATGTCATAATCAATACGCCTTCTACTTTGAACATATCCCCAGGAAGCGGACCATCTGCAGTTTGGTTAAATAATGCGAAATACGTTGCAAAAAGTGTAGAGAACAACGCAATTTCCGCTCCAAGGAAAATCCAGAAGCCTACAATATTCAATCTGCCTATTTCAGATTGATATTCCAGCGGCGTGTTTGAACCATCATGTGTGTGTGAATGTCCCAAATTTCACGCCTCCTTTAAACGGTTGCCCGTTTTTCAGTTTCTTGTATTTCTTCTACGCTGACGTAGTAGCCATCGTCAATTTCAAGCGAGCGAAGAATCATTGTTGCAAATACACCGACTAATCCGATAATCGCCATCCACCATAGGGAGAAGACCATACCGAATCCTGCGATACCGAAAGCTACTGACATAATAAGCGGTCTGCCGGAATAGTTCGGCATGTGAATCGGTTTATATTCAACTGCTTCGCGTTTGCCAGTCGTTTTATTTCTTTGTTTCATTCTCCACCATTCATCCATGCCAGTTACTTCAGGGATAACAGCGAAGTTGTAGTGCGGAGGAATTGCTGTAGATGTCGCCCACTCAAGTGTACGGCCATCCCAAGCATCTCCTGTTTGCTCTCTTTCCGCAAAACGGAAGCTGTAATAGATGTTGTAAACAAGAACCATAAATCCAACAGCCATACCAAGTGCTCCGATTGAAGCAACAATGTTCAGATCCTGCCAGCCGTCAGCTGCATCGTATGTGTTAACACGGCGCGGCATACCGTCAAGACCTAAGAAGAACATTGGGAAGAAACAAACGTTAAATCCAATGTTAAAGAACCAGAAGCTCCAGCGGCCGATTCTTTCGTTCAGCTTGTGGCCGAACATTTTTGGATACCAGTAGTAAAGACCAGCGAAACATGCATAAACTGTTCCGGCAATCAATACGTAGTGGAAATGGGCAACAAGGAAGTACGTATTATGGTATTGATAGTCAGCTGCTGCCATTGCTAGCATAACCCCTGTAACTCCCCCGATTACGAATGTCGGGATGAAAGCAAGAGACCAAAGCATTGCAACAGTGAATTTAATTCTTCCTTTGTAAAGCGTAAACAGCCAGTTAAATATTTTTACACCTGTAGGAATGGCAATTGCCATGGTTGTGATTGAGAATACAGAGTTAACTCCAGCGCTTGAACCCATTGTAAAGAAGTGATGCACCCATACAAGGAAGCTCAAACCGGAAATAACAACGATTGCGGCAACCATCGCTTTATATCCGAACAGTGCTTTTCGTGCAAATGTAGCAATGATTTCCGAGAAAATACCGAAAGCCGGAAGGATAACGATATATACCTCAGGATGTCCCCAAATCCAGAAAAGGTTCGCCCATAGCATCGGCATACCGCCGTCTGCAAGAGTAAAGAAGTGGGAACCGAACAAACGGTCAAATGTCATAAGTGCAAGTGCTACAGTCAATACAGGGAAAGCGAACACAATGATTAGGCATGTGATAAGTGCAGTCCATGTAAACATAGGCATACGCATAAGCGTCATACCTTTTGCACGCATTTTCAAAATTGTAACCATGAAGTTAATACCGGTCATCAATGTACCGATACCTGCTACTTGAAGACCAAGCAAATAGTAGTTCTGCCCTGGTCCAGGAGAGCTTTCAACACCGGCAAGAGGCATGTAAGCTGTCCAGCCTGCTGATGGAGAACCCCCGAATACAAATGAAATATTAAAGAGCATCGCTCCGACGAAAAATGTCCAAAAGCTCAATGAGTTCAAATAAGGATAAGCAACGTCGCGTGCACCGATTTGAAGAGGAACAACAACGTTGATCAGTCCAATCAGGAACGGCATCGCCATGAAGATAATCATGATCGTTCCATGTGTTGTGAATATTTCATTGTAATGCTGCGAGTTCAGGAACTCTGCATTATTTACCGTGAGCTGAGCACGCATAAGGAGTGCATCGACCCCTCCGCGGAAAAGCATCAAAATTGCGGCAATGATATACATAATCCCCAATTTTTTATGGTCAACCGAAGTCAGCCAGTTCGTCCATAGCCATTTCCATTTTTTGAAGTAGGAAAGGACGAAAATAATTGCAACTGTAGTAAGACCAATAGATACCTGAGCTCCCATAATAAGCGGGTCGTCAAGAATCAAATTGTTCTTGATAAATTCGAACATTGAATTTCCTCCTTTCCTATTTGGAGCCTAATTCTTCCCCGGTATCATTCTTTTCTTTTTCTTCGGTCTTTGAATGATGCTCCTGGTAAGTTACTCCGTATTTCTCACGGACTCTGATTGCATATTCAGGGTCCTTTGCGTGATCTACAAATCCTAAGTGAGTTGAGGAGAATGTCATCGGTTTCGCATCACCAGGGAACATTAATTTCTCATACTGCTCCTCTTTCAGTTCAGGAGCACTTTGGCTTTTCTTCACCCAGGCAGCGAAATCTTCCTCTGTTTGGGAGTAGACTTTAAAACGCTGTTTTGTAAATCCTTCACCTGTGAAGTTGGCATTGCGTCCTTCGTATACACCAGGCTCATCGGATTGAAGGTAAAGCTTCATTTCCATTTCTGACATAGCATATTTCTGTCCGCCTAGCTGAGGAATCCAGAATGATGCCATTGTGTCAGCAGATGTTAAACGGAATTCCAGCGGACGATCTTCAGGAATATAAAGCTGATTGACCGTTTCAATGTCTTCCTCCGGATAGCTGAAGATCCACTTCCAGTCTACAGATGTTGCATAAACGACAAGCGGCTTCTTATCCGCATGTTCACTTTCCGGTATTTCCTCCAGGCTGTAAATGGCCTGAACTGTTGGAATGGAAAGCGCGATTACGATAATAATCGGAATAACCGTCCAAACAATCTCAAGGAACTTGCTGCCTTCCATTTCAGGCGGCTCATATCCCATGTTTGTTGGGCGCTCACGATATTTAATAATGATAAGAACAAACAGGACAAAAACAACTGCTATGATAAACAGCATAAATACAATAGAGAGCATGATCAGGTCTCTTTGCTGCGCGGCAACCGGTCCTTTCGGATCGAGAACGGCCATCTGGCTGCAGCCGCCAAGCAAAAATACTGACATCAAAGCTCCAAATAAAATGATAGGTTTCAAATATTTACCCAAAAGGTTCACCATCCTTCCCAATCCTTCTATAAATAATGACAAAAAAGTCTATAAGCACAGCAATCACTTAAACTTTTACCCTTATAGTAACAGACCACAAACAAAAATGGCTTTCCAAATTTTAATGTCATCCAGTTTTCATACAAAAGTCACATCTTGTTCAATATTTTTTCACAATATGTTCACACAATTGGATAAATCTTGATTTAGCGGAAAATCCATTCTTTGTAACCATCTGGATGGCAGTAGCAGAAAAGTAAAATTTTATTGAGTGTACGTGACGAGATGCAGAATTTACTGTCCGTTAACAAGTGATAAACGCTTTCATTGTTTGCCCGGCTTACGTTTGAACTTTTTTGTACGGTGGAATATACAAATTATATCAGGGAGGTGGAGATTTTGTCGAAAGAAAGCACTAAACACCATAATGAACATCCTGAACAGGTCCCGACAGATAATGAGAGCTTGCATGATAAATTTGAAAATGAACAAACGGTTGATTCCATTCCTTTGGAAGATTTGAAAAAAGATATGCAGGATGAGAAAAAGAAGCATAAAACAAAGGATGATTCTGATTCAGAAGATCAATTTAAAAAGAGAAAATAAGAAAAACGGCGTATCCGCTGAGTCATTAGCCGGTGCGCCGTTTCTTTTTGCTTTATCAGCATTTCATTAAAACTATTCGGCATTATTGTGAAGGGATGAAAAGGATCTGTCAAAATACCTCTTGGATCTATATCCGTCATACCCAAGTTAACATGACAAATAGTGATGAGAGACTGTACTCGTTCTAGATATTTTTTAGTAAAAATGCAATTTAAAACTCATAATAAATTTAAAAAAGAGGCGGTTTTTTTAGGGCTCCAGTCTTAAATAAAGGTCATTCTTTTCCATTAAGGCCGTCATATATCCTTCAAAAAATATTTTTCCAGAAACTCTTGCATTGTGCATATATATTTCATATAATCAGAATGCAAACGGTTGCACTTATGTTGCATATTTATTTTTTACTTTATTAGTAAAATGTATTCGGTTTCAGCCATGCATTTTTATTTTCTTATCAATGTAAGCCCATACACAGAGGAGGAGCAAGTCATGAAGAGTTTATTTTCATTTGATTTCTGGCAAAAGTTCGGTAAAGCACTTATGGTAGTGGTTGCCGTTATGCCTGCTGCCGGAATCATGATTTCTTTAGGGAAATTAGTAGCGATGATCGGAGGGGACGTCACCCTTGTCATGACCATCGCACGAGTAATGGAGGATATCGGATGGGCGATCATCACGAATCTTCACATTTTATTTGCAGTAGCCATTGGGGGATCCTGGGCTAAAGAACGTGCCGGCGGTGCCTTTGCTGCCCTAATCGCATTCGTTCTAATTAACCGGATCACTGGTGCGATCTTCGGAGTAAACGCTGCCATGTTCGATGATCCGAACGCAGTAGTAAACTCATTGTTTGGACAAGATCTTCTTGTAAAAGATTATTTCACATCAGTACTTGGAGCTCCGGCCCTTAACATGGGAGTTTTCGTTGGAATCATTTCCGGTTTCCTCGGAGCGAACCTGTTCAATAAATATTACAACTACAGCAAATTGCCTGATGCTCTTGCTTTCTTCAACGGAAAACGTTTTGTACCGTTCGCTGTTATCGGCGGATCTGTCATTACTGCAATCGTCCTGTCTCTTGTATGGCCTTTCGTTCAAGGTTTGCTGAATGACTTCGGTAAATGGATTGCATCTTCTAAAGATACTGCACCAATCATTGCACCATTCATCTTTGGGACACTTGAGCGTCTGCTCCTTCCTTTCGGATTGCACCACATGCTCACGGTTCCGATGAACTATACTGCTCTTGGCGGAACGTACACCGTTCTGACTGGATCAAGCGCAGGAACAGTCGTTTCCGGTCAAGATCCGCTATGGCTTGCTTGGATTGCTGACTTGAACAACTACCTGGCTGCTGGAAACCAGGCTGGATACGAAAAACTATTGAACGACGTTCACCCTGCCCGCTTTAAAGTAGGACAAATGATTCTTTCAACTGCTTCTTTGATCGGTATCGCTTATGCCATGTACCGCAATGTTGATAAAGACAAGCGCAAAAAATATAAATCCATGTTCCTTTCTGCAGGTCTTGCCGTATTCCTTACTGGTGTAACAGAACCGATTGAATTCATGTTCATGTTTGCTGCACCGCTATTGTATGTTGTTTATGCCATTACAACAGGACTTGCATTCGCACTGGCTGATATCATCAACCTGCGCGTCCACTCTTTCGGATTCATCGAGCTGTTGACTCGTACGCCGATGATTTTCAAAGCTGGATTATGGATGGATTTCGTCAACTTTATTATTGCATGTGTTGTGTTCTTCGGACTGAATTTCGGAGTGGCCCATTTCCTAATCAAACGCTTCAACTTCCCTACACCGGGACGCAACGGAAACTACATCGACAACGAAGATAGCGAAAAAACTGGCGGAGCTGTACAAGAAGGTTCCCTTGCCCCTGCCATCATCGAGCTACTAGGCGGAAAATCCAACATTACGGATGTAGATGCCTGCATGACACGCCTTCGCGTGACGGTTAAAGACTCATCTCTTGTTGCCGGCGAAGGTAAATGGAAAGAACAAGGCGCACTTGGCCTGATTGTTAAAGACAAAGGTGTACAAGCTATCTACGGACCAAAAGCAGACGTCATCAAATCTGATATCCAGGATTTACTGGGAGCATAATATGAAATTGCTGACTCTTAACTGCCATGCCTGGATCGAAGAGAACCAAATGGAAAAGATAAGAACTCTAGCGAAAACAATCGCCGAAAAAGACTATGACGTTATTGCGCTTCAGGAAGTGAATCAGTCTATAAATGAAGAAACGGCATTTGGCCTTGTAAAAAAAGATAATTATGCCGTCGTTCTTCTTGATGAACTCGACAAGCTCGGTGTCCATGGATATGAGCTTCACTGGGGCCAATCACACATCGGCTACGATATTTATGAGGAAGGTTCGGCCATGCTGTCGAAATTCCCAATCAGGGAAACTCATTCCTTCCTTATAACAAACAGTACAGACACGGCCTATTGGAAGACGAGACGGATTGTCGGGATAACGGTTGAAGCTGAAGGAGAGCTGATCTCCTTCTACTCCTGCCACCTCGGCTGGTGGGATGATGCAGAAGAGCCATTTAAAGAGCAGGCTGTATCTCTCCTCCGTCAGGTTCATAAAGAACACCGTTTCTTCCTGATGGGTGACTTCAACAATAACGCCCACATTGAAGGTGAAGGCTATGACTACTTAAAAAGCCAGGGCCTCCTGGATACGTATGAACTCGCTGAAGAAAAAGACAGCGGCATCACTGTTCCAGGAAAAATAGCCGGATGGGAAGAAAATGAAAACCCGCTTCGAATCGATTTGATTTTAACCAATCAGCCACTCAGGGTAATGCGTTCTGCCGTGATCTTTAACGGGGTGAATAAGGCTGTTGTATCGGATCATTTTGGAGTGGAAATCGAGATCACAATATAATATAGAAGGAAAGCGGTCTGCAGAATGTTCTGCGGGCCGTTTTTTTTTATGGGTAAGGGAGGCTGGTGCAGCTGTAGTTCGCTTGGCATCACACTCCTTTTCCACCTTTGCCTGGCATTCTTGCCTGGCATCACACGCTTTTCCATCTTTGCCTGGCATTCTTGCCTGGCATCACACCCCTTTTCCATCTTAGCCTGGCATTCTTGCCTGGCATCACACCACTTTTTCATTTTGCCTGGCATTCTTGCCTCGCATCGCACCCCTTTTCCCACATTGCCTGGCATCACAACAACCAACACAGTCACCACCACCAAAAAAAACCGGGCTCCCAAAAGGAAGACCGGTTTTTCCATTTATTCTTCTATTCCTGTCTTTTTCCGAAACTTACTAAAGACCTCATACACAATCGGTACAATCAAAAGGGTAAGGAGTGTTGAACTAGTCAAACCGCCAATAACGGTGATTCCAAGTCCTTTGGAGATCAGGCCGCTTCCTTCGAGTCCGAGTGCCAGTGGTGCAAGTGCTCCAATCGTGGCAATGGCAGTCATGAGGATTGGTCTTAGACGGGTTGTTCCGGCCTCGAGGATCGCCTCGCGGGTTGGGATTCCCTCTTTTTCTTTATGGATGACGCGGTCAATCAGGACGATCGCGTTTGTTACAACGATTCCAATGAGCATCAGTGCTCCGATCATAGAGGAGATACTGATCGTTTCTCCTGCAATGTATAATCCGGCGAGTGCTCCGATTACAGTGAAAGGCAGGGAGAACAGAATCGCAAATGGCGCGAGGCCGCCGCCAAACGTAATGACGAGAATCAGATAGACGATCGCAATGGCTGCAAGCATCGCAAGTCCAAGCTGGGAGAAGGACTCCTGGATGTCTTCGCTTACTCCACCCATTGAAAGATCGACTCCGGATGGCTGCTTCACATCATTTATTTTTTCTTGAACGGCTGCTGATACCTTCCCTACATCATCCGCTTTGATATCTCCGGATACGGAGACGCTGATTTTTCCATCACGCCGGGAGATGGTATCAGAGGTGGAACCTTCTTTCACCTCAACAACATCTTTAATGGCGACTTCCTTTCCTAGAGAGGAAGCGACTTTTTTGTTCGTCAAATCTTGAATGTCTTCCAGCTTTTCTTCTTCAGCCTGCAGATAGACATTTACATCTTTTCCATCTTTTTTAATGGTGGTTACAATTGGACGCTTTGTTTCCTGGCTTAGCTCCATACCGATTTGACCGGCAGTGAGGCCGAGCTCGCTAAGCTTTTTCTGGTCAGCAACGAGCGTAAATTCTTCATATGTCTTGGACAATCCGCTCTTCACATTTTCAAGATCGCTATTGTCTTTAAGAATTTTTTCAACGTCTGCTACAACCGGCTTGATGTCATCAATATTTTCGCCATTGACAGACACTTCAAGTGAATTGCTGCTGCCGCCTGAGGAGAAGCTTTGGGAAGCCCATTCTCCTTTTGGCGTCCTTTTTTGGAGATCCTCGATGACCTTTTCTTTTTCAGCCTCGAAATTTTCAGTGTCATCTTTATATTGAACAAAGAAGAGCGCTTGGTTTTGAGCTCCCGGATTCATCGGGTTTTCTCCGCCAAGAGAATATTGAATCGTCTCTGCCCCTTTGCGACCGTCAAAATATTTTTCTGCATCAAGGGCAATTTTTTCTGACTCTTCACGGGTTTGTCCAGGTTCAGGATTGTATGTCGCCATCACCATTTTCTCCTCTTCATCCGGAAGGAAGCTGACTCCAATCAGAGGAACCAATGCAAGGCTTCCGACAAGCAGCAGGATGGCAATACCTGATGTGATCCATTTATGATTCAGGGACCAGTTTAGGACTCTTCTGTAAAAGCCTGATAGTTTTCCTGGCTTTTCTTCTTCTTTATGATGCTTCTCGTTTACTCCCTTTTTGAAGAAGGAGTGAGCCAGCATTGGTACGAGAGTGACTGCCACCAATAAAGAGGCAAGCAGCGAGAACACAATGGTAAGCGCAAAAGGAAGGAACAGTTCACCAATCATTCCTTTTACGAGACCAAGCGGAAGGAAAACCGCAATTGTCACAATTGTGGAGGACATAATTGGGATAAACATTTCCTTTGTAGCGGATTTAATCAGCTCCGCTCCTTTAAGCGGCTCCCCTTTGAGAGACATTCTTCTGAAGATGTTTTCTATAACCACAATGGAGTCATCGACTACCCGTCCAATCGCGACAGTCATTGCACCAAGCGTCATTATGTTTAGAGTAATATCCATCTGATTCAATATCAGTACCGCAATCAGCAAGGAAAGCGGAATGGAAATGACAGAAATAATGGTTGTCCGGATATTCCTTAAAAATAAGAGAATGATCAGGACTGCAAATCCAGCCCCAAACAATGCTTTGCTCAGCATCGTATTAACGGATTTTTCAATTGGTTCTCCCTGGTCAAAGGTCGATGTAAAATGAACGCCCGGATAGTCTTTTTCTAATGCTTTCACCTGTTTTTCAACAGCATTAACGACATCTACCGTATTGGCATCCTCTGATTTGATGACCTGGAAGCCGATGGATTCCTGACCGTTTGTACGTGAAATCGATTCTGCCTTACCGACTATCTTAATGTCTGCCAGCTCACTAAGCTTAACTGTAGGAAGCTTGGCGGGCTGAGCAGCTTCAGGCTGTGCCTGTGGCGGCTGTCCTGCTGCACCTTGCTGCGGCGGAGCTTGGCCGCTGCCCTGCTGAGGTGAAGTTTGTGCATTTCCTTGCTGAGGTGATGCCTGTGCACCTCCCTGCTGCTGACCCGGTCCTTGCTGTGCTGGAGCTTGCTGGGCGGACGAGCTTTGAGGGACAGCTGGTATCTCCATATTTTTCAAATCATCGATTGTGGATATATTTCCATCAACAACGACCGATTTTTCTGTATTTCCAAACGTGTAAAGACCAAGCGGGGATGTGACATCCGAGCCTTTAATCATATTTTGAACGGTTTCTTCATTAAGGCCGTATTTTTTAAGCTGATCCTGTTTGAAGACAAGCTGTGCCTCTTCTACCTGCTGGCCTGTCAGCTGGACAGAACCGACGCCTTCCAAGCCTTCGAAGGATGGCAGCATTTCTTCCTCTGCCTTTTTCGTGAGCTCTTGCAATGATTCTTTGTCGCTTGAAGCACTTAGAACAATGACAGGGAATGCGTTCAGACTAAGCCGGGAAACTTCAGGTTCTTCAACTCCATCGGGCAATTCCAATGAACTTAAAGCATCCTCTGCTTCCTGCTTTGCTTCGTCCATATCCTTTTCATACCCGTATTCGATTTGCAGGGATGAGACGTTCTGGAAGGAGGACGAGCTGACTGTGCTGACTCCATTTAAGTTCTGAAGCTTTTTCTCCATCGGCTCAGACAGTTTGTCAGCCACCTGCTGGGGAGTAGCTCCAGGATAAACCGCAGTAACGGTTAAGAGCGGAGTATTAATGTTGGGGATCGTTTCAAGCTTCATATTCAGCCCGGAATACAGGCCTGCTGCGGTTACGATAATGGTAAGCAGCCATACGGCAAATTTATTTTTTAATGAAAAGCCGATTATTCGATTCATTGCTGTCCTCCTATGTAAATTGACTGGTCGGTCATAACCACCTATAATATAACTGACCGAATAGTCATAGTCAATGGATATGATGTGAACAAATGAACAAACTGCCAGATATACTCCGGGGAGCGACGAGCATGAATGAAAAAGAAATGATCATTATGGATGAAGCCATTAAATTATTTGCAGAAAAGGGATTCCGTGCGGCTTCTATACAAGAAATTGCTACAGCAAGCGGCATTTCGAAAGGTGCTTTTTATCTGCATTTTAAATCAAAGGAAGCCCTGCTGCTTTCTATCCTGCAGCATCATCACCAGCAATTTGAAGAACAGGTGGCGCTGATTGAAAAAAAGGAACTGAATTCAAGGGAGAAGTTTACTGAATGGATGTCGCTTACCTTTGATGAAATCTCCAAACACCGCGAATTTATTATTACCCAGATCAGGGAACAAACTGTCCCGTTTAATAAAGAGATTGAAAACTTTTTCCGCCAGAAGGAGTGGGAAAGCTATTTAATGTTCGAAAAAAATCTGCTCGGAATGTATGGAGAAGAGATCCGGCCGTTTTTGGGAGATTTGATCATCCTTGCAAAAGGAATGGTCCGGTCTTATCTTGAACTGATTATCTTTGACGTGCTGCATTTCGACCGGTCTCAATTAGCTTCCTTCCTGCTTGAGCGGATGGATCACCTTGTGAAAGGCTTTTTCAAAAGCGAGCTCGCTCCCATTGTTTCCGGACAATCCATAAAGGTCATGTGGAAATCCATTCGCACAGCAAAGCTCGGATCTGTTGAATACGTTCTTGAAAAGCTTCAGGAGACAAGAAAATTGGCCAATGATAACGAGGACATCATGGTAACCTTAGATGTACTGGAGGAAGAGCTTCAAAGTGAACAGCTTCGAAAGCCCGTTGTTAAAGGGATGCTAACGAACTTAGAGCAGCAGGAAGCATTTAAAGAATTCGCAGGTACTGTCAGAAAGTACATTCTATAGCAAAAGGAGCCGCAAAAGCCGGCTCCTTTTTTTAATCTATTAGTTAAATACCGTTGCCGCCCATTCAGGGTGATCAATGAATGGATTGCGGTTATGCTGATAATCGTTGTAAATGACGTCATTGCGGTGGCGTTCCCAATCACTTACAGGATCCTGCTGATGCCATTGCAGAAGAACGGATTTCTTACCCATATAAGGAGCAGATCCATTGTTCACACTCTCATTCAGCTCAAGATTCGGTTCGCCGCTGTCGCCTTCATAACGGACAGCCATGTAGAAGATCATACGTGCTACATCACCTTTAACTTCGTCGCGAGGCTCCCATGAATCGCTGTCGAAATAGTTTCCAAGTGCTTCTGAGTGCTGGGATCCGCCGTTATCAAAATCCAGGTTTCCTCTTGAGCTATTTACGGAAACATCTGTCGGACGAAGATGATGAATATCTGTTCCCGGTCCCATTGCTGTTCCAAAGTCGCCGTGCGATTTTGCCCATACATGTTCGCGGTTCCAATCGTTTACATTGCCGCCGTTTGTCATTTTGCTCTGTGAACGGCCTGTATATAAAAGAATGACATTATTTGAGTTAAGCGGGTCTTCATCAGTATGGCGCAATGCATCCCATACTGCGTCGTAAGAAAGCTCCGTGTGGTCATCAATAATATTGTGCAAAGCAGATTTTAGTGAAGCTCCTGTTTTACCAATGGCCGGATTGTAGTATGTGCCGTCATAAGGAGACGGAGTCGTTGTTCCGCCGCCGTCAGAGCCGCCGCCATCATCTGTAGGGACGGTCCCGCTTGCTTTTTCCATTTGAACAGGGCTTTTTAATCCTGCATGGGAAAAATAAGCAGATAGGCTGCCTGTTGCTTTTATTGCCTGGCCTTTTAAAGAAGGATTAGACTGAAGGCCGAACGTACTGCGGTAAGAAGTGGAAAGCTGAACATAAATCATATTGGCCGGGTTTGTTTCGCTTGGAGAATCCGCCAATGCCACTGCATAATCATTTGGATAGCTGCTCGTTATAACAGTCGCTGCTGCTGTGGGCTGTCCCACTACATAGCCTTGAACTGTTTTGGAAGAACCATTTTGATTGCTTATTGCCTGTGAAACAGAGAATGGGCTTGCCCAAGTACCGCTTCCAGTGACGGCTTCCGTTTGTGCAGGCGCCAGCATAGAAAGGATGAAAATAAAGACAAAAGATAGCGAGATGAGTGGCTTTACTCTTTTTTTCAACGTCGTTCCTCCTGAGATTAAGTTCTCCCTGTATCCAATCGCCAAAGTTTTTCTCTTTTTCTAGTATTTTTCATTTCTATTATTTCTTTTTTCTGAATGGAGCCACAAGTTCCAATAGTAGCAATCCACTCAAGGCTAAAGTCCCGGATTTGCAGAGACTGTCGAAGATGATATGAAAATGAGGAAAATACAGAATTTACATATTTTTCTGAATTAATTATAATGAAGTGGATATAGACACTTGTCTAAAAGGAGGAAATGGATTGGACATAAAAGAAGAGGCTCAAGTACAAGCCGAAAGAAATAAGGGGGCACGCATTGACTATACGGCCATTGCTGAATCACCAGCCTTCCAGATTCTGCTCGCTAAAAAGAAGCAATTTATTTTGCCCTTATCTTTATTTTTCCTCGCATTTTATTTTACCCTGCCTGTTCTCACCGCTTATACAAAAGTTCTGAATAACCCTGCGATCGGAGCGATTAGCTGGGCATGGGTATTCGCTTTTGCCCAATTTATTATGACATGGGTTTTATGCTCTCTCTATTCCAAAAAAGCTGCTTCATTCGACGAAATGGTTGAAGAAATCCGCGAGGAAGCAAAACAATAGGAGGATTATATGAATCTATTAGCCTTTTCTCTGTTTCTGGCGATTGTTGCCTTAACCTTGATTATTACCTATTCTGCTTCCAAACGGACAAAGACAACGAGTGATTTCTATACAGCCGATGGATCGCTGACAGGCTGGCAAAACGGTCTTGCCATCGCAGGAGATTACATGTCTGCTGCTTCGTTTTTAGGAATCGCCGGAATGGTAGCGCTTTCAGGTTTCGATGGATTTTTCTACAGTATCGGATTCCTGGTCGCTTATCTCGTGGTGCTTTACCTTGTAGCCGAGCCATTAAGAAATCTCGGAAAATACACAATGGCAGACATGATTGCCGCCCGCTTTGATGATAAAAAAGTTAGGGGTGTAGCTGCGCTCAATACGATATCGATTTCTATTTTCTATATGATTGCACAGCTTGTAGGAGCTGGGGCCTTGATTAAACTGCTTTTAGGAATCGACTACATATGGTCTGTATTAATTGTAGGAACCTTAATGACCGTGTATGTTGTGTTCGGAGGAATGACTGCTACGAGCTGGGTGCAGATTGTAAAAGCACTTCTCCTGATGATTGGAACCTTTATTATTTCAGTGATTGTTTTCGCGAAGTTTGACTTTAATATAATGAATATGTTTGAGGAGATGAAATCTGCTACTCCTCTTGGGGAAGCCTTTTTAAACCCTGGAAACAAATTCACAAACCCGCTCGACACCATCTCTCTGAATCTCGCATTGGTACTCGGGACAGCCGGGCTTCCTCATATTTTAATCAGGTTCTTCACAGTAAAGGATGCCATTACTGCGAGAAAATCAGTTGTTTATGCTACGTGGATCATCGGGATCTTTTACGTTATGACCATTTTCCTTGGCTTCGGAGCTGCTGCTTTTGTAGGCTATGACCGGATTGTAGAAGCGAATGCAGCAGGAAATATGGCTGCGCCGCTGCTTGCTCAAGCCCTTGGGGGAGACTTCCTCTTTGCCTTTGTATCCGCCGTAGCGTTTGCCACCATTCTCGCTGTAGTGGCCGGACTGGTTCTCTCAGCTGCATCCGCATTCGCTCACGACTTTTACAGTCATATCCTGCGTAAAGGAAAGGCAACGGAAAAGGAGCAGGTTGTGGCAGCAAGATGGGCATCCATTGGAGTGGCGATTCTATCCATTATCCTTGCGTTATTTGCCCAGAAAATGAATGTGGCGTTTCTTGTAGCCCTCGCCTTTGCTGTCGCGGCAAGCGCGAACCTGCCAGTGATTCTGCTCACGATCTTCTGGAAGAGATTTAATACGGCAGGAGCCATTACCGGGATGCTGACCGGCCTATTAAGCTCTCTCATCCTAGTCGCCATCAGTCCGAATTTATGGTCACCGGAAGCAGGAGCGGCCATTTTTACCGGCACTCCGCTGATCACTCTGACGAATCCGGGAATTATCTCGATCCCTCTAGGGTTCCTTGGCGCTTTCCTGGGGACCGTCATTTCACGCAAAAAAGAATCGGAGCGGAAATTCGATGAAATTGTCGTAAGGGCGAATACCGGGATTAAAGGAGAGTATAACTAAACGCAAGACCCCCCTCAACCAATTTGAGGGGGGTTCTTGAAATTATAGGGCTTGCCTGATTCTAATGGCCTCCTAAATAAGCCATTTTCACCTGCTCGCTCGCATTCAGCTCATCCGGATGACCGGAAATGACGACTTTCCCTGTCTCCAATACATAAGCCATATTAGCAATAGAGAGGGCCATATTGGCGTTTTGCTCAACAAGCAGGATGGTCGTTCCGCTTTTATTAATCTCTTCAATGATCCGGAAAATCGTTTTGACAAGCAATGGCGCGAGACCCATAGAGGGTTCATCAAGAAGAAGGAGTCTGGGGCGGGCCATTAATGCGCGTCCCATAGCAAGCATTTGCTGCTCTCCTCCGGACAGTGTTCCGGCCTGCTGCTTGAGTCGTTCCTGCAGACGCGGAAACAGGTCATAGACCATGTCAAAATCGTCTTTAATTCCCTTTTTATCTTTTCTAAGGTAAGCCCCAAGCTCGAGATTTTCTTCAACGGACATGTTGGCAAAGATCCTTCTGCCTTCAGGAACATGGGATATTCCCTGTTTTACGATGGTCTGTGCGGCCTTTCCGTTAATATTCTTTCCTTCAAACTGGACCTCGCCTTTTTTAGCCTTTAAAAGCCCTGAAATGGTTTTTAACAGCGTGCTTTTCCCCGCACCGTTTGCTCCGATCAGTGTCACAATCTCTCCCTGGCGGATTTCAAGGGAAACCTCCTTCAGAGCCTGAATGTGGCCATAATACACGTTGATTCCTTCTACTTTCAGCATTATGAAACCTCCTCGCCCAGATAGGCCTCGATGACTTTAGGATTGTTCCGAACTTCTTCCGGGCTTCCTGATGCAATCATTTGACCATGATCCAGTACGTAAATACGCTCGCAAACTCCCATCACAAGCGGCATATCATGTTCAATTAATAAAACGGTCAGGTTAAATTCTGTTCGGATAAACCGGATTAGCTCCATTAAATCTCTCGTTTCCTGCGGATTCATTCCGGCAGCCGGCTCATCGAGCAAAAGAAGCTTTGGGCGGGCTGCAAGGGCTCTGGCAATCTCCAGCCTCCGCTGCTGTCCGTATGGGAGGTTTTTAGCCTTCTCATCCCGATACCCGTCCAATTTAAATATTTTCAAGAACTCCAGTGCTTTTTCTTCCATTTCCTTCTCGCCGGTGAAATGGCGCGGCAGCCTGAATATGGATTCAGCAATGGAGTGCTTTGATAAAGAATGATAGGCCACCTTTACGTTATCAATTACAGATAGTTCCCCAAACAGACGGATGTTCTGGAAGGTGCGGCTGATTCCTTTTTTCGTAATTTTATAAGGTGCCAGATTTTTCAGCACCTTTCCCTCTAAAGAAATGCTTCCCTCTGTTGGAACATATACACCTGTAAGCAGGTTGAAAAATGTAGTTTTCCCCGCTCCGTTCGGACCGATTAAGCCAGCCAGTTCTCCTTCGTGAAGCTCCATATTTACTCCTGACACCGCCTTCAGGCCTCCGAATTGGATGCTCACCGAATCTACCTTAAGCAGGGGTGTTGTGTTTTTCATCTGTTTGGCCTCCTTGTGCAGGTTTCTGCTTTTTGAAGAAGGATGTAATTTCCTTTGTCCCCATAACTCCTTGCGGACGGTAGAGCATCATTACAATCAGGACAAGGCTATAAATAATCATCCTTGTTTCCGGATAATCCTGAAGGAAGGTTGATACAATCGTCAGGAGGATTGCGGCAATTACCGCCCCCGACATGCTTCCTAAACCGCCAAGTACAACAAAAATTAAAATATCAAAGGATTTCAGAAATCCGAAGTTTGATGGCTGAATAATGTAGAAATTATGGGCAAACAATCCCCCTGCGATACCTGCAAAAAATGACCCGATGACAAACGCAACGACTTTGTAATAAGTCGTATTGATCCCCATGGCGTCCGCAGCCGTTTCATCTTCCCTGATGGAAATACAGGCTCTTCCGTGAGTAGAATTTGTAAAATTGCGGATCACGATAATCGTCAGAAGGAGGCAGCCGAAAATCCATGGCCATGTTGTCAAATTGGAAACCTGCATTCCGCTTGCTCCGCCTACATAATCCATGTTCAAGAGCATAATTCTCACAATTTCTCCAAACCCGAGTGTCGCGATGGCCAAGTAATCGCCCCTTAGCCTAAGAGTCGGAATCCCGATAATTAAACCGGCAACAGCAGCGGCCAGTCCTCCAGCCAGCAGAGCTAAACCGAATGGCAGCTGCAAATTCATCGAAAAAATTGCGGATGCATAAGCACCAACTGCGAGGAATCCGGCATGGCCAATGGAAAACTGTCCAGTAATCCCGATAATTAAGTGCAGGCTGACTGCAAGAATAATATTGATGGCAATGGTGTAGATGGCATTCACGTAAAACGGATTTAATATTCCCCCGGAAATAAGAATTTGAAAGAGGACAAAACCAGCGAGTGCACTTCCAATAGAAAGCCAAAAACCTAATCTGTTTTTTTGTTTAGCCATGGCTCACCCCTACACTTTCTCTCTCATATTTTTCCCGAACAACCCAGATGGACGGAAAATGAGAATGAGAATGAGAACGATAAATGCTACTCCGTCGCGCCAAAGCGAGAATCCCATAGCGCTTACTAAGGATTCAATGACTCCAAGGACAAGGCCGCCGACCATCGCTCCGGGAATAATGCCGATCCCCCCCAGAACAGCTGCTACGAATGCCTTAAGCCCGGGAATAATCCCCATTAATGGTTCAATTTTTATGTAATACACCCCAAAGATGACACCGGCTGCTCCCGCGAGTGCGGAGCCAATGGCAAATGTGGCGGATATTGTATTATCAACGTTAATCCCCATTAGCTTTGCTGCTTCTGCATCATGGGACACAGCTCGCATCGCTTTGCCGATTTTCGTACGATGCACGATAAATTGAAGCAAAATCATCAAAAGAACGGAAATGCCTAAAATAAACAATGATTGCGAGCTTACGCTTAATCCGAACAGTTCAATCGTTTCCTTAGGCAGGACAGTGCCTGGGTATGCTTCCGGCTGGGCACCGCGGACATAAATCATTCCATATTCAATAAATAACGAAACTCCGATGGCCGTAATCAAGGCAGCGATCCTGGTGGCATTTCGAAGGGGCTTGTACGCAATTCTTTCGATCATCATCCCGAACAAGGCACAAACTGTCATAGCAAGAATAAGAGCCGGGAAAAATGGAAGCTTCAAAACTGTAATGGAATAAAAACCGACAAACGCTCCAACCATGAAAACATCACCGTGAGCGAAGTTAATTAATTTTACAATTCCGTAAACCATCGTATAGCCTAACGCGATTAAAGCGTATATACTGCCAAGCGATATGCCGTTAATCAGCTGCTGGATATATTCCATCGCTAACTCTCCTTATCGTGCTTCTTATTTTGTTTGGATAAAAGCGAAAAAAGGAAAGGGGGACAGACCCCCGTTCCATAAAGGAACTCCTTATTCCGGCTCTACGTTTGTTTTAAACTGCTGCTGTCCGTCTTTGTATTCAAGAATAGCAGCCGATTTAACCGGATCATGGTTTTTATCCAGCGTCAGTTTTCCGGAGATAAGCGCCAAATCTTTTGTATCTGCCAGCGCCTTTTGAATCTTCACAGGATCTGCGCTTCCTGCACGCTTAATAGCATCTGCTAAATAGTAAGCCGTATCATATCCCAGGGCTGCAAAAGCATCAGGGGATTTATCTTTGTATTTCGCTTTGAATGCATTGACGAATTTCTGAATTTTTTCATCTGGATCTCCAGCTGAGTAGTGATTTGTGATAAATGTATTGTTCAAAGCATCGCCGCCTGCAATTTCAGCCAGCTTAGGAGAATCCCAGCCGTCTCCGCCCATAAATGGCACATCAATGCCAAGCTCACGGCCCTGCTTAATGATCAGACCCACTTCCTCGTAATACCCCGGAAGGAAAACAAAGTCGGGTTTAGATGATTTAATTCTTGTAAGAGTAGCGCGGAAATCCGTATCTTTTGCAATATACGCTTCCTCAATCACAATTTTTCCGCCCGCTTTTGTAAAGGACTCTTTAAAAGCAGCAGCCAAACCTTTAGAATAGTCACTGGCAGAATCGATGTATACGGCCGCTGTTTTCGCTTTCAGCTCATCTGCTGCGAAGTTAGCCGCCACCGTCCCCTGGAATGGGTCGATGAAACATGTTCTGAACGCGTATTCATTAACCTTGCCATCTTTATTTGTGATTGCCGGGTTCGTGCCGGTCGGCGTAATAAGAGCAACCTTATTTTTCGCAAGAATCTCTACCTGCGCCAGTGTATTTGTACTTGTAGCAGCTCCTACTACAGCTGCTACCTTATCCTGGCTCACAAGTTTAAGCGCTCCTGAAGTTGCTTCGGCTGCTTCTGATTTATTATCAACTTTAACAAGCTGCAGTTTTTTCCCATCAATGCCTTCTTTATTGATTTCTTCCAGCGCAAGCTCCAATCCTTCTGAAACAGATTGCCCATAGGAAGCCACCCCGCCTGAAAGCTCAAGATTCGCTCCAATCTTAATCGTATCTTCAGCAGAACCTCCTGTCTGCGCACCGCATCCTGCCGCTATTCCAGTTAATAAGGATAAAGATAGAAAAATTCCAGCAAATTTTTTCTTGTTCATCAGTCATTGCCCCCCGTTTTTACTTGCTTAGAATGGTAGATTCTTTCCCTCTCTGTTAGTATTTCGAATAATTACAATAAAATTAATATTCTGAAAATATTTTACATAATAGATTCTATTCCGTCTAGTAGTATTGGTCGTCTTTCCTCCACTTTATTCCTACAAAATACGACATATTTTTTAGGTCTTATTGACCGTTTTACACGTATTTTCACTGTTTTTCTACGAATATGACCTATTTTACTGGAAAAACATGCTAACAGGAGGCGGTTTTTAGCGCAGAAAAAGGCAAACAGAACGCTAACTTTCATAAGAGATTCATAGAATCACTTTTGAAATCATATAAGTAAGCCCTCTTCGAGAATCAACAAAACAGAAAAGGAGACGATTATAAATGAAGCCATCCTTTTAATATGAGTTAATTTTATAAAGCAAAATGGGCTGCCCAAACAGTCCTGCTGAAAAGAAATGATTAAAATTGAAACCCCCGGGTAGCTGTGTGTGCATTCCCGGGGGTTTATAAGGCACTTTGAACAAGAATCGATGATTGGAGCGGAAACCAGCCAACACCAATCCAATTTCAAAAAGAGAAAGGAGCTTCTCCGGACAATCCCTTATTCCTATATCCTTCTTTGAGCATGAGGGGGCTGTTCGAGCCATCCCCGGTCGATCATAAGCTTTGCTCCCTCTTCCACAAACAGCAGAATATCTTTCATGAGAAGCATGTAATGCATACTGACGTCTCTTCTCATTGAAGCGGAGAGAGACCTTCCCAAAAGCCATATTGCAGTTGAGGTAGAGGTGGTAATCATAAACATGTTAAGTTTGTCAGAAAACGGATTGACCGTTGTATCCGTCACCTCTAATGAAACAGGCAGCGTTCCTAAATGGCCTTCTTCTTTGAGCAAATCATTAAAGGTATCGATTTGTTTTTGGGCAAGCTTCCGCCCTTTTACAAAAAACTCCTTCACATCGTGATCCTTGCACGTTTGAATGAGGCCGATCAAATGAATCATTCCAATGTAATTCCGCTCAATAATGAAAAATGCCTCACCTAATTCAAAAGCGTTTAAAGGCCGCTCCTTCAGCCAACCGTTCATAAACGAATTTTTTTGAACTAACTCAGCCCGTTCAGGATACGGAATTTTGGGAGGGCGGTCATAAATTCCTTTTGAGAGCATCAAGTCTACCGCTTTCCTGTAAATCTTTGTGGCAGCTTCTTTTGTTTGTTCAAAGAAATCAAGCAAATCCTTCCGGGCCACTGTAATAAATGAATACGCATACCCCATCATTCCAAGCTGGCTGACACGGTATACATAGCTGAGGGCATATAGATCCGTAAACAGAGGAGGTGCTTGTTCATCCAGATCTCCCTCACCAAAACCAAATGGAATGGGAAAATTCTCTTCTTTGAACGTTTTTTTCAATTGATTGATTGAGGAAACTGACAAATCATAAGCTTCCTGCACGATTGGTTTTATCTGTTCATCCTCCATGTAAATGAGGAAATGCTTGAGAAAACAGGAAGAGGCAGTCTCCTGCATATAGGCTGTCCACAGAGCAGAAATTTCCGGAGTGGTTAAATTGATATTATGCTGGACCAAACGAATGTACCTCCACCCATTTTTTTCTTACTATGTGCAAAAGGTCCTTTTTTATTCATTAGACAAAGTGTTTGTTCTGGATATCATTTTCATCATTGTTTAGAATTTCACTTATAAACGAAGGAGGAATGAGAGTTGAAGATAACCGTATTTGGAGCAAGCGGAGGAACCGGAAAAGAATTTGTGCGGCAGGCGGCAGAACAGGGACATGAAATTAAAGCATTCGTCAGAACTCCTTCCAAATTTCCCTTTCAGCAAACACCGAATGTAACGATGATTGTTGGAGATGCATTGCAGTTTTCCGCTGTTATGGAAGCCGTTAGCGGCAGTGATGCGGTTGTATCCTGTCTTGGTGCGGATGGCTTGGGGAAAACCACTGTACTTTCAGAAATGACCGGTCATATTATCAGGGCAATGCAACAGAATGGAGTAAAACGCCTGGGGTACGTGGCATCGGCTGGAATACATCGGGAAATTCCCGGTTTAAGAGGAAAAATGGCTGCCATGGTTCTTCGAAATGTTCTGGACGATCACCTTAGAGCTGCTGAGCTCATGAAAGAGTCGGATCTAGAATGGACGATAGCCCGTCCGATGCGATTGATGGACGAACCGCTTACCGGAACCTACCGCACATCTATGGACAGCGTGCCGAAAGACGGCCAAAAAATCAGCCGGGCGGATGTCGCTCATTTCATCCTCTCCTCAATTGATAATGGTACCCACATTCGGGAATCAGCAGGGCTCGCATATTAAAACGGGAATGTTTCACATGGAACAAAAAAAAGAAGCGTCTTATCGAACGCTTCTTCTACGTTTATTCATCATTTTCTTTACAATCGGGTAGATAATGGGGGCCCATTTCATTACTCGTCTAATTAGTTTACCCATGTGGATCCCTCCTCATTTATCTATACCATTCCCAACTGCCCTTCTCTATAAACTTATGTGTAAATTTCATTATTTGCAAAGCCCTACTTTTTAATAATCGGCACCCATACCTCTGACCTGTAGTCAGCGGCAAAGGGATTTCCATCCTTAGGGTAAACTTCCATTTCAGGACCCGCTGCATGCTCGTATCCAGTGGAGGGGAACCATTCCGTGTAAATTCTCGACCAAACCTCCTGAATCGCCCCCGGCATCGGTCCGATCGATTCAAACACTGCCCATGTGAGAGAAGGAATCGTACGGACCTCTAGATCCTCTGCTTCAGCATGCGACGGATTCTCCGCTCCAATCATGTATCTCATTTCTTCTTTTTCCTGGTCAAAATCCAAGCAAATACCGAGAAAGCCCATAGGCCCGGTTAAAGGAGCCAGTCTCTCACTCAGCCCGTTGATTTGATTGGATTCTTCCCAAAACTGGCTGATAGCCCCATGCTGCTCTCCATTTACCATTGATGCCTTGATTGATTTTCCAACCACTTTAAAGCTTTCCTTGTCTACAATATGATAGTTCATTTCTTTTTCTCCCTTCAGCTGAATTTGAAACGAAAGCCGGGGATAGGCTTTAAGGATGCGGCCGGTCTGTCTAGCTTCAGTGGGACTCATTCCATGTGCTTTCCGGAACGCTTTTGAGAACGATTCTGGCGTTTCGTAGCCATATTTCAAGGCAATATTTATGACCTTCGCTTGAGAATGGGTAAGCTCCTGTGCAGCCAAAGTCAATCTTCGCTTTCTTACGTATTCACCCGGGGTAACCCCTGTGACCATTTGAAACATCCGGTGAAAATGAAATTTGGACATGCAGGCAGCCGCCGCTGCTTCTTCCATACTGATAACGGAATCCAATCTCTTTTCCAGATAATCGATACTGTCGTTCATTCGGCTCAATGCTTCCATCCCCGTACCTCCTTCTCTCTATTGATTTTATCAGCCGGGAATTGTTCCTGCCTGTCATTTCTTGCTCTTAAGTAACCCGTTCAGCTTCTTATACATCCGTTCTTTAAGAAAGAGACCCTTCTGAAATGAAAAATGACAAACGCAAAAAAGACCAGCCTTTTGCTGATCTATTTTTCTGCAGATAATATTTTTGATAATGGCTTAAACCCTTCATCCTCCAGGCGCAGGTCATTTATGCTTCTCTTCATATGCTGATCAATCAGAATGTGAAGGTCTTCTGCATTCTTTTCTTCCATAGCCTGGACCATTTTTTCATGTTCGGCAGCCCGCGCATTGTGTTCCGTCTCAACCTGATAAAACACATCAAGTAAAAATAAGTACACGTTGTTTTGATTCAACAGCTGTTCCATGTAGCGTATAAGAAACTTATTTCCGCTTTTTCTTGCCAAATACAAATGAAACTCTTTGTTCAAATGAACATATCCGTTCAAATCCTTGCTTTTATAGGTCTCCTGCTCTCTTTCAAGCAGATTTTTCAATTTTTCAATATCGGCAGCTTCCAGTTTGTCGAGTCCGTACTTCACAGCCATATGCTCAAATTCTCTTCTCATATCAAAAAAAGACAGAATCTCATCTTTAGATGGATGGACAACATAGGATCCTTTATTGGGGATGATTTCGATTAACCCTTCTGCCTCCAGCTTTTGGAATGCCTGTCTGATTGGCGTTCTGCTTACTTTCAAAGTTTCCGAAATCGTCTGTTCCACAAGCTGGGTTCCGGGGGCAATTTTTCTGGCCAATAGCGCTTCTTTGAGATTGCTGTACACCCGCTGCTCTGTTGTTTGTTTTTCTTTCAAATCCCTCACCCTTCAGCCTTAATTACCGCACATAGAATAATTTTCCTTCTTTCATCATAAACGAAAAACCGATGGGGCAAAAGAGGTCCTGGCATATTAAGCAAACGATTTGAAATTCCGGCCCATGATTTCATTCATGTTGTGGATGGTCACGAAAGCATCCTCATCAACTGATTGAATATACACTTTCAAACGATGGAACTCTCTTCTGGCCAGGATCGTCGTGATGACTTCCTTTTCATCGTTTGAGAAAGCCCCTTTTGCTGTATGCACAGTCGCTCCTTTGTTCAGGTTCAGGAGAATAAACTGCTTAATTTTTTCACTTTCCGCACTGATAATCACCACTTCTTTATTTTCGTTCATCATCTGCATGGCATAGTCGATTAAAAAGCCTTTTATTAAAAGGCCCAGCAAGGCATACATCCCGGTTTGAATGCCAAAAACGGCCGCAGATGAGGCAACAATCGAAATATCTGCAAGCAGAACGGCCCTGCCCATCTCCATATGAGTAAATTTATTAATGATCCTGGCAACAATGTCTGTTCCCCCGGTGGATGCGTTTTGGCTGAAAACAAGAGCGCTTCCGAATGAACCGATAATCATGCCTATAATCAGCTCGATCAAAGCATCATCGCTCATCGGCTTGTCCATCGGGAAAAATATACTGAAACCCCAAACGAGCAGGCTCAGGGTAATACTTGAATAAAGGGATACGGCTCCGAATGCAGACCCAATAATGAGAAATCCGATCACAAACAGAATGCCATCCAGCATCAGCATTATTTGGCCTACAGGAAGCGGCAGGAAGTGCTGAATGACAATCGATAAACCGCCTGTCCCTCCAGCAGCAATATTATTGGCAGACAAAAAGAAATGAATATTAATGGCTACAAAGATCAATCCGATATTTATTTTCAAAAATGATAAGATTTTTGGACTCATTCGGAGACCTCCTTTTCAGGATTATTGTCGTTCGAAATTGTTCAACAATCCAGATTATATCGGCCTGAAACCAGGATGTAAATGATAATTTCCCGGTTAAGCCCTTACATTGGGAAATTTATTTTTTGAAAAAGAAAAAAGGAACCGTTAACCCCCCTGACGAATGGTATTAGTAGAAAATGGAAGCTATGTTCTGTTGAAAATAAATGCAGCATGCAATGCAATGAGTATATGTAGCCATAATCAAAGTTCAGGTTGATTTATCCCAGAATTCCAGCTGGTATTTAAATAAGTGAAGAACAGACCTTATGGATTGCCGGCTGCGCTAACATAACAGGCCAATATGGGGGGATTAAATTGCCGGATGACATCAATCAAGAAGTTTTAAGGGGATTAAAGAGTATGAATGAGAGGATTGAGAAGCTGGAAAGTGGAAAAGGATTATCCGCTCCTATGAAAATACTCGCTCTCATTCTCGGTTTTATGATCATTGGCCCGCTGGCTGTATCTTTGATTGGACTTTTATTCAATTAAAAAAGCCGCCCATCACAGGCAGCTTCTTACGCTTGCATCTTTTTCAAAATGTACCCGATCAATTCCTCCATCGGACCATCATCCATTGTCTGAAGGATTTCCGGCTTAACGAGCTGGATTTTTTTCATTTCGTAATAATCATACAAGGCTTTCTTAACCGATAATCCTTCTTCCATAAGGAAGGCTGGATCGAGCAGGCGTTTAAAGGCCGTTTCATCCTGCATAATGAGAAGCGCAGGATTGATGGAATGGAAAACGCCTTCCTTTATTCCCTCCTCGTAAAATTTCTTTATGTGCCCCTGTCTCCGTTTTCTTCCAGCTGTAATCTCCTCATAAATATCCGGACAGCTTTGTCTTAAATCCCTCATGAAGATTCCGGAAGTATAAATAGCAGAAAGTGCTCCCTGCTGAAATACTTTCTGAAACCGGTATGTGTAGCTGAACTCTATATTTAGAAGGGTTTCATCCACCTCTTGCATATAATCGGTGAACACTTCCCCTACCTTTTGAATAATTTCTTCCTTTGATGAGAAATAATTGTACAAAGTGGCTTTGCTGACATTCATGAGCTGAGCCATATCCTGGATGGTCATCTTGCTGAAGCCTTGTGTCCGCATCACGTTCATCAGCTTCTTTGCATAAGACGTTCTCATTACATCGCGCTGTTCGTCATCTATTTTTCGCATTCTTCCACACGCCTTTCTGTAAAAGTGAGCTGTTCCTATTACAACATTTTAGACCATATAAGTCTAGTTAGTTTACAATGTTTCCTCATCAATGGTAGAGTGAGGGCATCAACATTTTAGACTAGTTTCAAAAAAATAGTACAAAATAAAGGAGCGGTTTTAGATGAATACAGATTTCAGCAAAATTTATATCAATGGAGCATGGAAATCAGGTTCCGGCGACCGGTCGATTAAAAATATAAATCCTTTCAATCAAGAGGACATTTTAGAGATTAAGCCAGCTTTAAAACAGGATTTGGACGATGCGTATAAAGCGGCAGAGCTGGCTCAAGTAAAATGGGCTAAAGAATTGCCGCAAGTGAAACGGGCTTTGCTTGAAAAGGCTGTCCAAATTATGGATGAACAAAAGGAGATCTTCACAGATTGGCTTGTTAAAGAATCAGGCAGCACTGTTTTTAAAGCAGAAGCAGAATACCGTGCAGCCATGAACGTACTGAAGGAAGCCGCGACCTTCCCTTACAGAATGGAAGGCAAAATTCTCCCTTCACAAACGCCTGGCAAGGAGAATCGGGTGTACCGCGAACCGCTTGGTGTAGTCGGAGTGATCAGCCCTTGGAATTTCCCGCTTCACTTAGCGATGAGATCCATCGCTTCTGCCATTGCTACTGGCAATAGTGTAGTCATTAAACCGGCTACTGAAACTCCCGTTACAGGAGGGCTTATATTCGCAAGTCTCTTCGAAGCGGCAGGTGCGCCTAAAGGATTGGTTAACACGGTTGTAGGACGCGGTTCAGAAATCGGGGATGATATGGTGACACATAAAACACCCCGCCTCATTTCATTTACCGGTTCCACAGAAGTAGGGCGCCGGATCGGCAAGCTTGCTGGCGGCGAATTGAAAAAAACTGCTCTTGAGCTTGGCGGAAACAATGTATTTATCGTGCTTGAAGATGCGGACATTGAGCAGGCAGCAGAGTCGGCTGTCTTTGGAAAATTTTATCACCAAGGGCAGATTTGCATGGCCATCAACCGTATTTTTGTTCACAGCAGCATTTATGATCAATTTGCTGAGCGTTTCATTGAAAAAGCAAAAGAATTGAAATATGGAAACCCTGCTGAAGCCGATACAAAAGTTGGTCCGCTGATTAACCGCGGCCAGGTTGACCGCATTTTAGAAGATGTAAACGAGAGCGTGAAACAAGGTGCAGAGTTGCGTCTGGGCGGTAAAGCGGACGGAAATGTTCTTGAACCTACCGTTTTGACAGGCGTTACAAATGATATGCCGATTGCCGTGAACGAAATTTTCGGACCGGCAGCCGCTTTAATTTCCTTTGATTCAGAAGAGGAAGTAATTGAAATGGCAAATGCAATGCCATACGGATTAAGCGGTGCTGTGCACTCTTCTTCCATTGAGCATGCAACACTTGTTGCCCATGAAATTCACACTGGCATGATTCACGTCAATGACCAGCCAGTAAATGAAGAACCGCACATGCCATTCGGAGGAGAGAAGGATTCCGGGATTGGCCGATTCAATGGCGAATGGGCTTTAGAAGAATTCACAACGGTTAAATGGGTATCCGTGCAGCATAACCGCAGAAACTATGGTCCATTCTTTAAATCATAATAGAAATGAACCGGGTACCGGCTCCTTAGTGGAGCCGGTATTTTCTATAAGTCTAATAATTGACAATTTTACAAATACATGTTTCTCTAAAGTTAGGTTGTAAGCGATTACAGTCCGTTAAACTACATATACGGGAGGAGAAATGAAGCATGTACAAATTTCCAAATTCGGAAGGATCCATTATTCAGTTCAAAGACCGTTATGACAACTTTATCGGAGGAAAATGGACACCTCCTGTAAAGGGAGAGTATTTTGAAAATATTACGCCTGTAACCGGCAAGGTTTTTTGTCAGGTGGCCCGTTCGACTGAAGAGGATATTGAGCTTGCTCTCGATGCTGCGCACAAAGCCAAGGATTCATGGGGCAGAACGTCTGTAACGGAGCGCTCTCTCATTCTTAACCGGATCGCAGACCGAATGGAAGAAAATCTTGAAAAGCTTGCCCTTGCCGAAACGTGGGAAAACGGGAAAGCGGTTAGAGAAACACTGAACGCAGACATTCCGTTAGCCGTTGATCACTTCCGTTATTTCGCTTCCGTCATCCGCGCCCAGGAAGGCAGCATCGGCCAGATCGATCAGGATACGGTTGCCTATCATTTTTACGAGCCGCTCGGCGTGGTCGGACAAATTATCCCCTGGAACTTCCCTATTCTGATGGCCACTTGGAAAATCGCTCCTGCACTTGCTGCCGGAAACACCATTGTCTTAAAACCTGCAGAACAAACTCCTGCCTCCCTTATGTTTATGCTGGACCTGATCGGCGATCTTCTGCCTGATGGAGTATTGAACGTTGTGAATGGCTATGGACTGGAAGCCGGAAAACCCCTTGCGTCTAACCCGAGAATCAGCAAAATTGCCTTTACCGGCGAAACTACTACAGGCCGCTTAATCATGCAGTACGCATCCCAAAATATTATACCTGTTACACTCGAACTTGGAGGAAAGTCTCCAAACATCTTCTTTGAAGACGTCATGAGGGAAGATGATGCTTTTCTCGATAAAGCCGTAGAGGGCTTCGTCATGTTTGCCCTGAATCAGGGCGAAGTGTGTACTTGCCCTTCCCGTGCTCTCGTACAGGAGTCCATCTATGATAAATTCATCGAACGCGCTATTGAGCGGGTAAAAGCGATTAAAACGGGCAACCCTCTCGATCCAAGCGTTATGATGGGAGCCCAGGCCTCCTCAGAGCAAATGGAAAAAATCCTTTCTTATTTGGAAATCGGGAAGTCGGAGGGAGCCAAGTGCCTGGTCGGGGGCGAACGGAATCAGCTGGATGGCGACCTTTCTGAGGGGTACTATATTCAGCCGACAATTTTTGAAGGAAATAATAAAATGAGAATTTTTCAGGAAGAGATCTTCGGACCGGTCCTATCCGTCACGACGTTTAAGGACGCAGATGATGCCCTGTCCATGGCGAATGACACATTATATGGCCTTGGGGCTGGTGTCTGGACCCGCGATATGAACACTGCCTTCCATTTTGGCCGTTCCATTGAAGCCGGCCGCGTTTGGACAAACTGCTACCATCAGTATCCGGCACATGCTGCCTTCGGAGGGTACAAGATGTCCGGAATCGGACGGGAAAATCACAAAATGATGCTCAGCCACTACCAGCAGGTTAAAAATCTGCTCGTCAGCTACAGCACAAACAAACTTGGTTTCTTTTAAAAACGGAGGTGTATAACAAAATGGCCGACCGCGTTACTGCGACTGAAACGGCGATCGCATTAATCGAAAAGCTGAAAGAGAAGCACGGTCCCATCATGTTCCACCAGTCAGGCGGCTGCTGTGACGGCAGTTCGCCGATGTGCTACCCCGAGGGGGATCTTCTCATCGGCATCCAGGACATTCTGCTTGGAGAAATTGGGGGCAGCCCCTTCTATATTCATAAAAAACAATACGACTACTGGAAGCATACTCAAGTCATCATTGACGTGGTCGATGGCAGAGGCGGCATGTTCTCGCTTGAAGGGGTGGAAGGAGTTCGATTCCTGAGCCGATCCCGCCCGTTTACAGCGGAGGAGATTCGGGAGCTGAATGCGGAAGAGGAAGCTGGGCGGCGGTAAGTGCATATACGGTTCGCCCGTTCGCTTCGGGTGGGGGTCGAATTCAGTCGAAAAATCGATATATTGTTATTTTCGTTGATATATTCGTATTTTCGTCGATATAATTCTATTTTCGTCGATAAACTCATTTTTCCGTCGATATTTTCGATTTTTCGTTGATATATCCAATCAATAGCCGATATATCTTATTTCGGTCGATATACTCAATTAATAGCCGATAAATCCTTATTTCGGTCGATATAATCAATTAATAGCCGATAAATCCTTATTTCGGTCGATATAATCAATTAATAGCCGATATATTGTTATTTCGGTCGATATATCCAATTAATAGCCGATAAATCCTTATTTCGATCGATATATCCCAATTAGCCGGCGATTTAATCTCTGTGCCAACAGAACCAACCTGATGTCTGCCACACAAAACCGCTAAACCGCCAAAAAACCCAGCTCCTCACCACCAGGAGCTGGGTTTTTCATCAATTATTAATGTATTTCTCAAATACGTAGCCAAAATCTCTGATGCTGTATTGCTTTTTCGTATCCATGAGCCAGTTGAAGGCTGTTTGGTTTACTTTTTTGAACTCTTCGGACAGGCTTCCTTCTGTGCTTCTCATATTGCCGAGCGTAGAGGATGCCATTTGAAGGCTTTGCTTTGCATACTCCAGCGCCTGGTGGCTTTCGCGGTTGATTTCAGCAATCTTAATGAGAGCTTTATAGAGATCCTTCAGCTCTTCCAGATGCTTTTTATGTACATCGATTGAGAACGCGGTATTTCCGAGCTTAAATTTAATCTCTACATCCAAATCTACCGTTCCTGCCGTTTCGAGAAAGACCTCTGAGATTTTATTTGCGCGGTATTCATATCGCTTCAGTGTACGTTTTTTGCTTGCAGCACTTGCTCCGTCCAAATGAACAAGGGCGCGGTTTGTGAAGCAATATTCATCAGCTTTTGATTTGATCAGGAAAAAGATCCGTTCGTTCTCTTCATGCAGGATGTAATCATCTGCGTCCACCTTGTCATAATCGGCAGGCTTGATGACGCTCCCAATATCACTAAGTCCCAGCATATCTGATGCTACTTTTCCAAACATATACATCTTCCTTTCAACTGTTTATGGTTCTAGTCTAACATAGAGAGTCTGCTATTCTGCTAGATGAGTTTCCAAAAATTTTGTAATTTCCGGATCTCCTTTTGCCATCCGATCGGCAACGTCCTTCTTCCATTTTTCCGGATCGTCTGCATACATGGATAAATCCTCACCAAAAAGAGACTGAAGCTCGTCTTTTGTCACTTTTAAAGACATTGGCTTCTCCGTTTCGATTTTCAATTCAGCCCACTCTGCATTTTCAATCAGGATGAGCAGGGAGGCTGCATTATTCAGCAGCACCTTTTGACTGTTTTTCGCATCCCAGCTTTTTTCAAAAGAAGCTTCATTTTGACCATTCTTCAGCCCGTACGTGACCGTCAGACCATAAGGCTTTTCCTTCGTATCAAGCTGCAGTGTTTTTACATACTGACTGCCTGGAAGCTGGCTTAAGATTCCGCCTACAGCGCTATTGTCTCCAACGAATGTGTGTTTCTCATCTATAAGAACTCTCTGGGCTGCGGCTTCCCCAGACTCTCCAGATTGGCACCCTGCAAAAAGAGTTACTGCACCTGTTAAAAATAAAAACGCCAGCCATTTTTTCAAAAAACCGCCTCCCATATGCTATACGATCCATAAGGAAATAAGTTCCCATTTTCAGCGCGGTTTTGCCACGATTCCATTATGAACTTTAATGAAACCGTGACGGAGAATTTCAAAGCCGCCTTCATACACATAAAGCCCCATCTGCCGTATATCCATGAGCTCCCGGTACGTATGGTTCATTATATCGGCCATGATGGTGTAGAACAGCTTGGATTTCAATTGCAGCCTTGGAGTTGTCATAATGACATAACCCCCCGGCTTTAAAAATTTGCGGTGCCAATCCAACGCCTCGTGCTTCAGCTCATCCGGAAAATGCTCTAACAAACCGACGCTTAAGACAATGTCGAACTCTTTTCCGAATTGTAAATTCCTTATATCTTCAACCAAAAAGGTGATGTTCATCTGATCCTTATACCATACCTTCATATGGCCCGTCTGCGGGTTCGTTCCAAGGAAGGGATACGTATCGGGAAAGTGCCCAAAACGGTCGGTTTTGCAGAATTCATCATAATCAGCCATCACAATCTCACCGCCGGGGTACATGGCATAAAGCTGCATGGCTTCATATCCTTCTGCAGCGCCGAGGAAGAGGATTCTCGGTTTATGGACGTCCAATCCTTCAAACAGGGCGCGCTTGCCCCTTGGATCCCAGACACCATCCTCGATTCGGTGGGCATAGTTCCATAATGATAAGCGGACGGTTTCCCCTAATGCTTCTTTAACTTCTGAAAACCGGAATCTGGAGAGGTGCTGCTTCAGTTCGCGCTTGCTTTGGGTTAGTTCATCTGGTACGTCCTTCACAAACCATTCGTGAAAGGACCGGTTAAAGTATTCCCATGAAGCTTTTACGGACATTTCCCCGTTCTCGCGTTCATACTCGCGTTTGGATTTAGCGGCGATTTTCACTTCATACGGCTTTCCTGCTTCTTTCCAGGTCAAATTAGACCAATCACTGACTAGACCAGCATTAAAAAACTTTTCATTTTCCTTCGCATGTCTCATATCCACCCTGTAGCTCGGCAGCAGTTCCGTAATACCTGCATCATCTTCCGTATACCGCAATGAATGTTGAACCGCATTTATTAATTCCATATGAATACGCTCCCTTCCAATTTACGCGTAGCAGAATAATTGCTGACAAGAGGGGGAATAGTTAGCAGATGTGTTTTCTATATAATAGTTCCACAATTTTTTTTCATACCCTTCTGAAAAAAAAACACTTTTGATATACGCGAAACAGTGGTAAGATAATAAATGTTTTTTTACTATAACTATAGGTGGCGAGTAAATTGTCAGATGATTCAAAACAACGTGATAAATTTGTCCCTTACGTTCCTTCATCTAAATCTTTGCCTGAACTGACTGTAACCGCTATTGTTCTTGGTATTATTTTAGCGGTCGTGTTTGGTGCAGCGAATGCATACTTAGGACTTCGGATTGGCTTAACGGTATCAGCATCTATTCCTGCTGCAGTTATTTCAATGGCAATTTTAAGAGGATTATTCAGAAGGAACTCGATTTTGGAAAACAACATCGTTCAGACGATGACGACAGCAGGAGAAGCGGTTGGAGCCGGAGCGGTATTCACCCTTCCTGCCTTATTTCTTTGGGATGTGGATGTCAGCCAGGGGCTGATTATCTTCGTGGTCCTTACCGGGGGATTCCTTGGTGTATTTATGATGGTGCCTCTTCGCCAGCTTTTAATTGTCAGAGAGCATGAGATCCTCCCTTATCCGGAAGGCACAGCTTGTGCTGAAGTGCTTAAATCCGGTGAAGAAGGCGGAAACAGTGCGAAGCTGATTGGAATCGGCCTGTTAATCGGCGGAGGTTTTAAAGCACTTGGCGATGGATTTAAATTGTTTAAGACCGAAGTGGAAACCGGCATAACAAACTTTAAAAATGCCGTAGTCGGGATTGATACACTGCCTGCCCTTCTCGGTGTCGGCTATATTATCGGACCTAGAGTTGCCGGTCAAATGCTTGGCGGCGGACTTCTTGCCTGGATCGTCCTGATCCCTGCAATCGGCTTCTTCGGAGGCGGTTCTGACGCTGCAATCTTCCCTGCTGATGCCCCAATCAGCGAATTGGATGCATGGGGTATTTGGGAAGGGTATATCCGCTATATCGGTGCCGGAGCGGTTGCAGTAGCCGGTTTGATTACCTTGGTTAAATCCCTTCCGACCCTTTTCAGTTCGGCGTTTGCTACATTCAAAGGGGTTCGTGATAATAGAGGGAACCTGCAGGCAGCACCAATCCGGACAGAGCAGGACATTCCGATGAAATATGTATTAATCGGGATCCTTGCACTTGTTTTGATTATCGCGTTTGTTCCTGTTACGCAAATCGGAATCATTGGCGCTATTGCCATTGCGATTTTCGGATTTTTATTTGTTTCCGTGGCTTCCCGTATTGTCGGAGTCGTCGGAAGCTCTTCCTCTCCTGTTTCAGGAATGACGATTGCAACACTACTGATTGTTACGGTTGTGTATAAAGCAACCGGATTCTCCGGCATGGATGGAATGGTTGCTGCCCTTCTCGTAGCTGCAATCATCTGTACAGCCCTTGCTGTTGCAGGAGATATTTCCCAGGATTTAAAAACCGGCTACATTGTCGGAGGAACGCCTTGGAAGCAGCAGGTTGCGATGATGATTGGTGTCGTTGCATCCGGTTCCCTGATTGGATTCATTCTAATTTTGATGGACAATGCGTACACCATGGGTTCAGCTGATCTTCCTGCACCGAAAGCCGCGTTAATGAAAATTTTGGCTGAGGGTGTTCTTGGCGGAGATCTTCCTTGGGATCTAATCTTTATTGGAGCGGCAATTGCCGTAACGCTTGAATTCTTCGGAATGAATTCTCTTGTCGTAGCGGTTGGTATTTACCTGCCTGTCCACGTAAGCACACCCATTATGATTGGCGGATTTGTACGCTTCTTCATTGAGAAATTCTCGAAGACCAAAGAAGCTCTTGCAGAACGTACAGACCGAGGAACCCTGTTTGCATCCGGTCTGATTGCAGGAGAGGCTCTTATCGGGGTTGTCATTGCGATTCTCCTGTATTTTGAAGTAAACATTCCGGAAAATGCCCTGTTCCCTAGTGCATTGCTTCCGTTTATCCTATTCCTTCTTTTAGCGGTACTGCTTGGGTATGTATCGTTTAAAGGCAGCAAAAAGCGTGTTTAATAAGAAAAAAGAGAGGAACCTGCTTGAACTGGTTCCTCTTCTTGCTAATCATGTTGAACTGCAGATGAAGGACGGCGGCAAAGGGGTTTTAATCGTACAGCGGGCAAACTGGGCTGAACGATTTTCCATCCGTTTCTTGAAACAGCCTGCTTTTAGAACCATTCAGATGGATGAGTACGGGACGTATGCCCTCTCACAAATGAAGGATGATGCCACCGTGACGGATCTGGCCAATGCTATGAGCGCCCATTTTGGCGAAGATGCCGAGCCCGTTCTCCCCCGGCTGACAAAATTTATTCAAATCCTGGAATCGCAGGAATGGCTAATATGGAAAGATGAATGAACAAGAGGCTATCCAAAAAGCATCGTAGATAAACCACTTACTATTTAACTTAGATTTGTTTGGGCTGATTTCCGCTGCATGACGCCCTTTCCGCGGGGCGGGCGGTGAGCCTCCTCCTCGCTTCGCGACTGCGGGGTCTCACCTGTCCCGCTGCTCCCGCCGGAGTGTCGTCCTTCCGCTTCAATCAGCCTGACTCAAATTTTAAAACAAAACAGGGAAACGCTATAAAATGCGTCTCCCTGTTTTTGTTAATGTTACTTTCCAGACGTAATTCCCCTGGTTTTACCATATAGCTTTTCAAATAAAGTCAGCATCTCATCGTCCGTAAGATGCCTCCATACCCCAAGCTCAATCCCTTCCAGATTTATGTTCATGATCCGGATTCTTTCAAGCCTCTTTACATAGAAGCCGAGCTCCTTGCACATTCTTCTGATCTGTCTGTTCAGCCCTTGAGTCAATATGATCCGGAACGTGTCAGAGGATATTCGGCTTACTTTGCACGGATTGGTGACTGTCCCAAGAATGGCAACACCCGCTCCCATCTTTTCCAGAAATTCATCTCCGAACGGCTTGGTGACGGTCACCACATATTCCTTCTCGTGGCTGTTCTCAGAGCGAAGAATTCGATTTGAAATATCGCCATCGTTTGTCATGATTAAAAGTCCCTGGGAATCCTTATCCAAACGGCCAACAGGAAAAATCCTCACTGGATAGTCCATATACTCGAAAAGGTTATTACGCACGTCTCTGACAGCGGTGCACACAATGCCGGGAGGCTTATTTAAAGCGATATAGACAGGTTTTGGCTTTTCAGGTATGGGCATCCCCTTCACAAGAACGGCATCTTCCTCTGAAACGTCCTGACCGCGGACACAAACGCTGCCATTTACGGTAATACTGCCTTCTTCAATGAAACGGTCTATTTCTCTTCTGGACCAGTGCCCTGAGAGACTCATATATTTATTGATTCTCAAACTTCCGCCTGCTTTCGTTTTTTCCATTCTCTTATTAAACGCTTTTTTCAAGGGAAGGGCAATGCTGGTTTTTTACCGGTTCAGAAGGTTATAGATCCACTCATCCCGGGAGGTGTTCCCTCCATATTCCTCTTCCGCCTCATTCGCTGTGCCAATAAAGGAAAAATCCCCATCCTTTAAAACACCGATTCTGTTAAACAAGGTCATAATTTCGTTTAAATCATGGGTCGTATAAACGATTGTTTTTCCTTCATCCGCAAGCTTTCTTACGAGACGGTTAATCTCTAGCTTCGATTGAAGGTCGATTCCGACAGTCGGCTCATCCATCAGCAAAATATCCGGCTGATGAATGAGCGCTGCGGCAATATTGAGCTTCCTTTTCATGCCTCCTGAGAGTCTGCTTACCTTCTCCTCCCACTGATCCTCGAGCTGAACGTCAGAACAAAGCTTCTTTAAGCTTTCTTCAGATGCCTTGATTTTGGCCAGCTTGCTGAACACGATCATGTTTTCCTTCACGGTATTTTGCTCCCAAAGAGCAATTTCCTGCGGTACATAGCCGATGCATTCCCTGACCTTTCTTTTCTGTTTCCTGCTGTCCATACCGTTAATATAAGCCGTTCCGGAATCCGGTTTAGAAATCGCCGCGAGAATGGAAAGAAGGGTAGACTTGCCGGCCCCGTTCCTGCCAAGGAGCCCAAATACCTCACCTTTGGAGATTGTGAGAGACACCTCTTTAAGGGGCTGCTTTTTTCCATAGGTCTTGGTGACTTTATCTATATTAATCATCGGGTACTCCTTAAGCGAGACATTGAAATAAAGATAAGGATACTGCTCAGGGCTGATGTAAGAACCAGCTTCAGCCAGATGGAGCCGCTATAAAGATCCCAGTTCAGAACAGGTGCCTGAGGCAGCCATTCCTGCAGGTTTTTCAGCTGCGGCAGAATTTCACCAGCAGGGACAACGCTTCCTCCAAGCAGACTTACTGTAAAAATCCACACGGTACTTGCCGTGTAATAATTACCTGTATGCGGTGAGATGCTGGCGAGAAAAAAACTGACAGATAGCCCAAGCATCATGAAAATCACCATTGGAATGAGCAGCGTAATCGAGGTTCCGCTTTCAAGCCTGCCAATCATCCACCAGCTGACTGCAGCCTGTATTACATTCAGGGCCAGGTACGCAATGAAGGATTGCACAATATAAGCATTGAGCCCTGCCGGTGTCGTCTGGATGCGTTTATAAAGAACGTCTTTTTCCTTTGGAATCCAGTCACATGTGAACATGCACAAGAGCAAGGCAGCTATCGTCCATATTCTAGCTGGAGATTCAAGCAATCCCGATCCGGAATCGGACTCCATTTCCGCGCTTTTTTCCTTCTCTGCAGGGACATACCGGATAGTCATGAGCGGCTTTGGCTCCCATTGCTGATCTGCGTATTGATAGGCTTCCTGCCAGATTCCTTCTATAGCTGAAAAATTCCCCTCATATTTCCGGGCAATCTTTTCCACCCGGTTTGCCGCTTTAGCGCTGGATGTAAACCGGATCACTTCACTCGCAGCTATCTCCCGAACCACACCTGAGGCTACTGATAACGGAGAGGTCCGCATTTCAATAATGCCTTCTCTCTCACCATCCCTAATTGATTGTTTAAAGCCTTCTTTAATTATGAAAACCGTATCCGTTTCTTCTCTTAGCAGCAAATCTTTTGCATCCGCTTCGGTCGTTTGAGAAAGCTTAATCCGTTCCTGTTTTTCCAGTCTGTTTATGAAGGTTTTTGAAAAATCAGTCCGGTCCTGATCTACGATGGCGACCGGTACACTCAAATCCTCTTCGACATTTCCTGTGAATTCACTTAACCCGTATATGGCGGCAGCCGGCAAAAAGAGAAGGAGGAGAAGGAGAAATGGCTTTTTCAGGATTTGCATGAATGTATGATGCGCTATTCTCATCCTTTCGCCTCCATTCTCTTTTCTCTCAGGAACGCACCAAGTGTTATAAGAATAATTAAGGCACATAACAGAATAAGGAGAGGTCCGAAATTAGCAGTCCCGCCTTCGAAAAGAGCGTATGTCAAATCCAGCGCGTACGTATTGATTGAGTACAATGAGTATGGTTCAAGCCATGCCGGCAAGTAGAAGGAAGGAATAAAATGCCCGCCCAGTACACAGCCTGTGGAAATAAATACAGCAGATACAAGCTGGAAAAGCCGGTCACTCGTGAAAATGGATGATACAAAACCAAATAGAGCCGTAAAAATCAGTAAGATCAAAATAGACCCTGCCCCTATTTCCAGCATGCGTTCTCCATTCCAGATATCAATCGCCTTTAAGGCATACACCCCTGCTGCAAGCAAGGGGAGCAGGAAAACACTCGCAGCCAGCCATTCGGAAAGGCTCAATCTCCAAGCACTCATTTTGTAAAGCAGCAAACGCGTCCGTATTCCAGACGTAATCTGCCCCCGCATAAAAAGTAAGATTTGATAGGCCCAAACCATAAAAAGCAGCGTGAAGATCGATATCCCGTAGTAGGAAAGGATATTCTTCAGAAATAAACTGCCTTCTTCCGTTTCGTCAAATATTTCATTTCTTCCGAGGGCATGCAAGGAAAAGGAGAGGACATCCTTTTTATATTCTGTCTTTCTGACTTCACTTGAAAGGTCCTCTCGAAGCATAAAATCATAGATGGTGTTTATTCCGCTTTGAGCAGCCGATGTATAATCAGCTGCACTTTCCATGACCTGGCGGAACAAATAGGCCTGAAGAGGCTTATTTTCATTCCCAATCACCGTGAGAGGGACATTTTCCCCGTTCATAATGGTTTTACTGAAGTTTTCAGGCAGGATTGCCATGCCGGCAATTTTGTTTTCTTCAAGCAGCTTTCTCGCGTTCTCTTCAGTTGTTACCACAGGCTTTACAACACGTGTCAGTTCCTTATTGTCCGTCAGCTGTTTGATGACATATCCTGTCTGAAAGGTTTCATCCTGGTCTACAATTGCGGCCTTAAACGGTTCAAGGCGTTCCTTATTCGTGAACGCCTTTGCCGCAATATAAGCTGAACCGCCCATTAAGATGAGCGGGACAGAGAATAAGAGAATAAGAGTTTTCCATTTTCGGACAACGCCTTTCAGAAAGAACAGCGTCATATAAAGGAAAGATATCATTGCCTAACTTAAATGACTCCAAGCTGCATCATTAGATCCTGCAGTTTAGTGCCGGCTTTTATTTGGATGTCTGTCATTTGGGCAGGTGTGATGTTATTGATATTAACTTCATTGTCCAGATTAACTTTAGGGATATCGGCATTTTTCTTGAGTTTTGTCTTCGTGTCGATTTTTAAAGAAATAGATCCTTCTGCCATATCTGCACCACCATTGAGTTTAATTTCAAAAAGCTGGTTGCTGTAATTGTCCTTCACGCTTACATCCTGCTTTTGTGTTACATTACCCTCAATTTCAAACTCCATTCCGTCTTCTGAACCTAATGAGAAGTCGCGTTTAATCGTTTGCTTCGCTGGATCTTTTCCGGAAAACTCTGATTTCATTGAGAAATTAAATGCACCCTCAGCTGCTGGATCCTGGCTTGAGATTTTGCCTTTCAGGTTCTCTTTCCGGTTGGCATCATCTGTTTTTGTGATCTTGTTTGTTAATAGGATCGATGCACCCTCATCCTGATTATCAGAGACCAAATCCATTTTAAATTCCTGGTCTCTTTTCTTATCCCCATCGTAAGGAACGTCCATTGTATGAATGGAAACCTCATTTTTCGATCCGCTTTCCGTGTCCGTCACGGCCAGATCCATTTTGCGGTCAATGACCAGTTCATCGCCGTTCACCATCAGTACGGAAGTAAATCCTTTAGGGATCTTTGCATCCTTCAAACCTTCTTTCGCGTCTTTCAGACCATCCACGAAATCAGATTTTACTGTTTCAGGGTCCATCATATCCATTTGGCTTGCTCCGGTATTCCCGATTTTCACTACCCTGTTCGCTATAATAGTATGAAGCTCTTTATCTTTAATCATTTGATCAAGTAAACGGCTGATCAGCGTTTTTGTTTCTTTTTCTGTTAATTTCATTGTAACCTGGGTTACACTCTGCTTTTCGCCGTTATGCTCATAAGAAACATTATCCTTTTTCGTGAAGAATTCATCCTTCAGCTGTTCATTTAAGAAGGACACATACGTATCCTGAAGGTGCTTCTGTTCCTTTTCATTCAGTTCAAAGTCTTTAATCGTAAGCGGCTGAAAGCTCAGCTTTTCAGGTCCGGAATAGGCTGGATCTACCTGTCTCATGAACTTGCCGTATTCATCTGAATTCAGGTAGAGGTACTTTTCATAAATTGAAGGTATTTTTGCAGCAACCTGTTCAGGTGATTGGTAAATTTCCATATCCAGAAGATTTTCTCCCTGAATGGCAATGCCTGCCTTCGTAAAGCTCTTATCTGATTTTGGATCCTGTTCGACATCTGTTGTAATGGCAGCCTCATTTATTAACTCCTGGATCATTTCAAATTCGGGAGGCAGTACTCCATCGGCTTCAACACCGCCTGTAACTTCTGTTTTTGTGCTGGAAGCCATTTCCGCGAACTTTTCCTGAAAATCAGCAAGCTCGCCGTTTTGATCTTCAAAATCCTCAGCTGCTTTTTGAAACGTTTTAAATTCGGAGAACAAGTAAACCTGTTTAGCCGATTTGTTGAAAATTAAAGCATAAGCAGCCGTTCCCCCGATTACTAAAAAAGCAACGATTCCTGCAATGACCCATTTCAGCGGGAATTTCATTTGTCTGCTTGGAACGGTCTCCGTTGCTGCAGCGGCTTCAGATCTTCCTGTTCGATTTTCATTGTTATTCATGAACTCAATACCCCCTGGATTATGTAAGATTTTACTAAATCGTGGAAATCACCTAAACCATCATAAAAAAACACAAAGGTGAATACTATACATTCGACAATCTTTGCAAACAATAAGCGATTAGTTCTGCAACTTTAGTTCTGATTATGAGGGTAGATGAGGTCTAATCTACCTATACCCAAGAAAAGGAAAATAAAACTAAAACAACCTTCTTTTTACATATTTTTTCCGAAGTGATCGGATTTTTTAAGGATTGCGTTTGATTCATTTAAAGTGCATACCAAGGATAAGCGGTCAGTTTGGATCGAATATTCACAGCACTCAGCGGGAAAAAAGCCATCAAAAAAGACAGGCATTAAGCCTGTCCAATCTTACTTCGCCGTTACTTTTATAAAATATACTTTCAGGTAATTTCCCTGCTTGTATTGCGGACTAGTCCGAAAGTCTTTTGGCAGCTTGTAGTTTTCCAGAATGCTGTACTTTGCGTTCGATTCTTTAAAGGCTTGATCGATAAACCCTTTAAATTTCTCGTCACTCACGTTGCTCGCATTTGTTGAGGCAACAATCACACCATTTCGCGCAGTCAGACTGATTGTATCTTTCAGCAGGTTTTTATAATCCTTGGCAGCACTGAACGTATGCTTTTTGGATTTTGCGAAGCTTGGAGGGTCTAGGATCACCAGATCATAGATTTTTTCTTTCTTAGCTGCATATTTAAAATATTTAAATACATCCTCCACGATTATCTCTTGCGCTTCATGGTCAATTCCATTGATGCTGAATTGCTCAATCGTTTTCGGAAGGCTGCGGTTCGCCACATCGACACTCACCGTCTTAGAAGCCCCTCCCAGCGCAGCAAACACAGAGAATGCTCCTGTGTAGGAAAACATATTTAAAACCGTCTTATCCTTCGAATAGGCATCTCTAATCGCCTTGCGGACATCGCGCTGATCCAAAAACACCCCGACCATTGCACCTTCATTCAAATAAACCGCAAATTTTTCCCCGTTTTCTTTAACCAGAAGAGGATATGGAGCCTCCTCACCAGCAACAAAATCATCTTCTTCAATATATTGGCCTTTTTCATCAAATCGTTTCTTTTGATAAATCCCCTTTGGACGAATTGCTTTCTGAAGGGCGGCCAGCACCTGGTCTTTAAATGCGTAAATTCCTTTGCTGTACCAATTGATGAGGCAGTAGCCTTCGAAGTAATCTATGGTTAGGCCGCCAATCCCGTCACCTTCACCGTTAAACAGGCGAAAAGCTGTAGTATCTTCACTCTTCAGCATTGAGGACCTATAGTCTGCAGCTTCCATCATTTTTTTATCAAAGAAAGGCTGGTCAATTGATTCACCTTTTTTAAAGGTTAAAATCCAGCCAATTCCTTTATTTTGTTTGCCATAATAACCTGTCCCTAAAAATGCCCCTTTTGAGTCGGTCAGAGTGAAAATCTCCCCTTCTTCTTTTAGGACACCCGGATTCGCCACTGCTTCCATTTCAACTAGGGGATACCCTTTTTGAAAGAGCTTGGCTGAAGCAGGTTTTGATTGAAGTTTTTTTTGCAATGAAATCACTCCGTGTCGTGTAATAGCTTTTTCAGCTTCCCTAATTGCAAAGTATAACATATTATCCCGGGCCCGCTCTTACTGCTAAGCAATTGATGTAAATGGTAGATCATTAGACGGAAGGCTATACATGAATGAGATGATGGAGCCTGGTGTAAATGGTAAAAATCCTAGGGTTCTGAACTTCTATTATGAAAGCAAAGCGAGAATTTCCTAGGCAATAATGTGTTTGAGAACACAAATAAGGCTCCCGCCACGGGAGCCTTATTTGTTCATACTCGACAGGAAATCTCCAAGAAGATCTTCTGCACTCTCTTCCTTTTCTTCTTCAGGTTCATGATTTCGAATCTGGTCTTGCATTTGATCGAAGCTGAAGCTCTCCAGATCATCATCCCCGGACTCTGCATCATCCAAGGGAAATTCCTCAGCAGGAACGGGAGTAAATGAAGGCTGCTCTTGTTCCAGCGCTGCCCCTGTCTGATCCTCAAACATAATCAGTTCATCGGGATCCAGGGTATGGCTGTTCATGGAGGCAAGAAGCGCAGTCGCTCTCACCGGGTTGGCAAGCAGCTGGTGAATCATACTTCCGAGAAGAGCTTCTGAATGCTCATGTTTCAGCCAGTTTCTTTGTTCCTTCGTAAGCTGGCGGGGAAGGGGGATTGTGAGAGTTTGCCTTTCTTTAGAGAGGGATTCGCTCACTCCCTTCATGACAAACTCTCCAATTCTGCTTGAAAAATTGCGCTTTTCCATTTCCTTCAGCTTTGATAGCTGTTTCAGCAGGTGATCGGGAGTATCAGAGGGGACCCTGAACGTGATCGCCTGGCCCCGCTCAATACGTTTATCCGACGGTTTCATCTAGTCATCACCTTATTTGGATGAGGAAGCCGGCTGCTTTTCATCCCTTTTTTCTTGTTTAGCTGTTTTGCGGACAAAATCCGAAATCAGCTTATAGTAAGCATTGGACATCATCCAGATGCTTTCTTTTTCATCTTCAAAGAACTCAATATTATAGCCATCAAGATTATTATTAAGCGCCTTAAGGTAATCCTTCAACACAGATGCCCCGCCGCCGACAAAGTAGCAGATCTCCGTTTGAGAGTTGCGCTGCCAAACATTGCGCAGGAAGCGATATTGTTTCTTCGCTAATTCTAAAAGAATACGGTCTGTAATATCATGTACGCTTGTACGGCTTCCTTTTACCATGATGTGGTTGCGGTCATTTTTGCGGGTGATGATTTCAACCACATCTCTGCGGCTATCAAGCTCCACACCATGCTTCGTAAGAATTTCTTCTCTGATTGCCTCAAGAGATTCAGAAACTCCCAAGTTAAAACCTTGCGCTTTATCATCATCCACATTACGGTTGCGGATGACAGCGATATCTGTCGAAAGGCCGCCGATGTCCTGGATGAGGATCCGCTTATCAATCAAATCTTTATTAATAATGTTTAAGTCATTATCCATAACAAGATTGACGTACGCTGCAAATCCCTCCGGATATACTTTCACTTCATCAAACTTGATATTAACCTTCAGCCCTTGATATTTCGGTGTTACCAGGAATTCTACCTGGTGGACAGAGCCAAGCAGCTGGGAGCGGTACCCAACATCCTTGCCTTCTTTTACTTCTCTTAAAGGAAGACCCGTTCCAAGCGTATAATTCGCATCGATTACCTGGTTGTTTTTCTTAAAGCCTTTTTCTGATGTTCCGTTAACTGCATCAAGAGCTAATGAAGCAAACAGCATAACAAGCGTCTGATCCTCTTCGGATTTGCTGCTTCCAGGATCCAGCTCCGTGGAATTATTGCTCTTTGCTGCAAGGCTTCCTACTCGATAAATCACATTGTTTTCTTTCAGGGCAGGAGAGTGCACACGGATGTGAATGTTCTCCAGCGGGTCTTTTTCATTTAATTCTTCAATTCCAATAACCGGACGATCTTCTAAATCTCTTGCAATTACATTTGGTATGTATAGTTCTGAGTCTAGTTTTCCGAACAATGCTTTAACTGCGTCGTTCCCGACATCGACTGCTGCAATTCTTGAAAGATTCATAGTCAACTTTCCCTTCTTATTAAAGTTCCATATACCATTCGCTTACATGGTCTACTTTAAAGGTAATACATAAAAGGCTTTCTTTCAATACAGGTTTTAACGTTTTCATTTTTGTATACATGCAGACATTTCCGTACACAAAACTACTTAATTTGTAAACAAGTATACTTTATTGTACACATACCGTTAAATCAACATGTGTACTTGTTTGTTTACTTGTATACATTAAAGTGTACAAAAGAAAACAATTTGTATACAAGTAAACAATAGTGTAAACATCATGTTTTTTCCAAAAAAAGTGAATTAAAAACTCTTTTTAGGCACTATATATTTATGCCAAAAAGATATAAATGTCTATATTTGTAAATTTCACAGAGAGCGCGACGCATCAAAATCTGGAAAATACTGAACGATCGAAAACGTTTCTGGATAAGAAGGGTAAATAGAAGATAAAGAGGTAGAAAGAAAAGAGGAAAATCCAATAATGGGCAAAACTTGAAAGATATGATAGAAAACTGTCGAAAATGAGGGAGAAGAGTCGGCAGCAGCAGTAAAATCTAAAAAAAACGAAGGCGCCTTAACAGCCTTCGTTCCTAAAATTAGAATGTATTTACCCATTCACAAAAGAGGGCATAGTCCGCATTCACCCGTCTTTTATAGGTCATGGCAGTAAATGAGAGCTGATCCGTAAACCTGCCGGTATCAGAGCCAATCGCTTTGGCAATCTCGATCTCACTGTGATGGCGAATGAAAGAATCATCCAGATCTGCATCCGCTCTGGCATGAATTTTTGCTGTAATTCTTCCCATTGTATCCAGGGCTTCATCCAAAGCCTGAGGGCCCTCGATGTGTTTAGCTTTCAGCTTCTTTTTAACAGGAGAGCGTTCACGAATATAGAAATGGCGGCCATCCATCGTAACATACCCTAAAAACGGATCCTCGTGATGATGCATCGCCTTTTGTGTAGCAATGACTCTCTCACCCTGATGGAAATGTTCCTGCCAAAATTCGTTTCCTGCCGGAAGGAAGAACCCGGGAATTGGAGCACGAACCTCTTTTACCTCTAAAACCAGGTCATCTAAGTCCTGCTCACCTTTTTCCCCTTCTATCAGCACATAGAAGCGGTCGAGTCCGATTGAAGCTGTACCTGACCCATGTTTTCGTGCTATATCTTTAATATGATAGAATGCTAAATCCTTCTGGTCTGCTTCATCGAGCGTTCGGATGTAATCCTCCCACACATTTTGAATCATTACCCGTTCAGCTTCATTTGCTGACACAATCTCCTCAGACCACTTAAACTGTCTAATGCCATCCCCATTCATTTCAGTAAAATCATCAAGTAATTTATTCATTCGTCTTTTCTTGAGCTTTTTCAGCAATTTACGAACCGGATTTTTCGTGTTATCTGCCGTAAAGTAGAGGGTCACAGGATCATCTTTGCCTTTTGCGAATCGTTTCATCTGCTGGCAGTATGCGTGTAAGTAAGTTCGTATCCGCTCTTCCTGCTCCTGATCATCGTACCCCTCGGCTTCACAAAACAAGGCTATGCTGACCGACATCCGAAGCACGTCATATAAATAAGAACCCATTGTCCCCTCATCAAAATCGTTTACATCGAAAACAAAGTCACCCTTCTCATTCTGAAAGGCACCGAAATTCTCAATATGCAGATCCCCCTGGATCCAAATTGGTTTGTCTTCCGGGGTGTGAAAAGAAAAAGGGATTTTCGTTACATCAAAATAAAATAAATAAGCACTGCCTCTGTAAAAACGAAATGGGCTCTCTGCCATTTTCCGATATTTTTCTACTCTCATTTCATGGGTCAGTCCCATTATTTCCCCATCAAATTCATTTAAAATCGTATCGATTGTTTGATAGCGCAGCTTTCTTCTCGTGGCATTTGCACGATCCGCAATATTTTCCATGTTCATTTTTCCTCACCGCTTTCCAATCATTATAATGCGAAACGTTTAATAGCAGATTTTCATTGAGCAGCTGAAAGAATCGAGATTTCCATTGCGGTAAATGCAGGACAAATTTAGTATATTCCTATTTTTTTAATCCTGCAAAAACCTTTGTGAAGAAGGAAGCGATCTTTGCTAAGATGAAAGAAGAATGGAAAAGAGGGTGAAGAACATGGATATCAAGCATCTGCAATATTTTATTGAAGTCGTTAAATTTAAAAGCTTTACTCGAGCGGCCAATCACTTGTTCATCACCCAGCCAACCATCAGCAAGATGATCAAAAATCTTGAGGAGGATTTGGGGGTCACGCTATTTGAGCGTTCCCGCAAAAAACTCGTTTTGACGGATGCCGGTCAGGTCATTTATGAGCAGGCGAAGTCGATTGATCAAGCTTTCCGCAATCTTCAGCTGGAGCTTGATGATTTGCTTAACCTGAAAAAAGGAGTCATCCGGCTCGGCCTCCCACCTATTATTGACACCGGCTTTTTTCCAAAAATGATCGGATCTTTTCATGAAAAATACCCGAATATCACCTTCCATCTTGTGGAGGATGGCTCTAAAAAAATCGAAGAAGAGGTAGCAGGCGGAGGTCTTCATGCGGGGGTCGTTGTCCTGCCGGCTAAGGAAGATGAATTTGAGTGTCTATCCTATATGAGAGAGGATTTCCGGGTCGTTCTGCACCCGGATCACCCTCTCGCTGCCAGGGATGAAATTGAGCTTTCAGAGCTTGCATTTGAACCCTTTATCCTTTTTAATAAGGACTTTGTTCTTCATGACCGCATCCTTTCTGCATGCAATCGTGCGGGCTTCCATCCAAAAGTTGTATCTGAGAGCTCCCAGTGGGAGTTTATTGAGGAGATGGCTGCCTGCAAGCTTGGAGTTGCCTTATTTCCCGAGAGTATTTGCTGTCACCTCTCAAATAAAGTACGTTCTGTAAGGATCGTAAACCCATCAATGGGCTGGCACCTTGCAGTTATTTGGAGAAAAGACCACTATCTCCCCTATGCAGCAAGAGAATGGCTGCAATACGCCCAGAAGCAACTAAATCAGCATTAAGTTTGCGGTTCCTCGACTAAAAAGAGGGCCGCTTTTTCTTACAGCCAAATCGAAGCGTTTACATAGACAAACTGAATAGTCAGAATAAAAAATAACCATTTTACTTACAATTTTTCTCATACTACACTAGCCGTATAACCAACCGAGTGCTTTAGACGGAAAGGATCTGACGACATGGAAGCAAAACGAGCGAAAGAAAGCCGCATTGTGAATACAGATCAAGTATTAACGTGTGATTTAAATAATTACAACACGTTATTCGGCGGCGTACTGATGAAAAAGCTGGATAGCTGTGCCACCTTATCTGCGAGACGGCACGCGCGGGCAAAAGAGTGTGTGACAGCCTCAACCGACTCGATCGATTTTCTATGCCCGATTCATCAAACCGATTCGGTCTGTATTGAGTCCTTTGTTTCTTATACGGGAAAAACATCAATGGAAATCTTCTGCAAGGTCATTGCCGAGGATATGATTAAAGGCGAACGCCGGATCGCAGCGACTGCGTTTCTAACCTTCGTTGCATTGGATGAAAATAAGCGCCCCCTTGAAGTACCTGCTGTAATTCCTGAAACAGAAGAAGAGACTTTCCTGTATGAAACCGCGAATGAACGGGCTGAAATGAGAAAGCATAGAAGAACGAAGAGCAAGGAGCTTGCGAAAAATATTACCCTTAGCAAGCCATGGGATCATTAATTTCAGAAAGGCAGGGATTCGAATGGTAGCCATTTCGAGCATAGAGCAATTAAAGACGCTGCAGGCAGATCTTGAAAAATTGAAAGAAGTGCACCCAGGACTTTTCACGCAGTGGATCCATCTTGTGAACTTAACAAGGCAGCTTCAATTTAAGCATCATTTTATGGGGAGCCTTTTGCTGGATGAAGAGCCAGGCAGATATTTTCCGACCAGTGCCAAAAAATCAGTCATACTCCTTTATCAAAAAGAGGCCGAGAAGCTAAAGGATGATCCTGATTTTCCAGAATTAAAAAGAATCCTCTCTCATTATCATGATACCGGCTTTTCAAAAATAAGCCGCTTATCCTTAGGACATCCGCCCGAATCACTTGTAGGCGTTTCAATCGCATAAGTCAATGAATCCTGTGTTTTTAAGGCACAGGATTTTTTCTTTTGATTTCCTATTGATTTTCATTGTAAATCCAGATATTCTTCACCTATATGGTAATAAATTGATGGAGGAATTACAGTGGAAAGAACGTTTCGCACAGCTGCAGATTTAGTATACAAACAGCCTGAATTTATTCGATATAGCCTATTTATCATCCTTGGAGCAGCCATCTTAATGAGCGGTTATGGCCTTGGATGCTTGGCGGGAATTCTGCTTTTCTAAATTGGATGGAGAGTGATAGAAAATTCTTGAGCTTGCGCGTATCGCAGATCAGCAAGAGAAGGCATTCAAAGGAAGCGCCTGGCATGGGCCTTCATTATTGGAAGCGCTGGAGGATGTTGATTTTGCTAAAGCTTATAAACACCCTTTGCCTGGCGCACACTCGATTTGGGAAATTGTTCTTCATGTGGCGTCAACAAATGAAACCGTCACGAAGAGATTGCATGGAGCCCCTGCCACTATGACACCTGAGGAGGACTGGCCGTCTATTGAAACCGCCGATGCCGGCAGCTGGCAAGCCGCTCTTGACCGGTTAAGCCAGTCCCACGAGAAGCTTATTGAAGCACTTAAGACAGTAAGTGAGGATCGCTTGGATGATCCCATTATTGAAGAATTTTCACCTGTTTATATTACGGTTCATGGCAATATCCAGCATGTAATCTACCATGCTGGTCAAATCATGCTCCTTAAAAAGCAATAGAGCCCCTTCCGAATTCGGAAGGAGCTCTTTTTTTAGCTGACTTGATTATGGGAATTCGGATGATTTCGCTTGTGAAACCCTTTTGCGTAATAGACAGCAAGCAGGATTCCAAACCAGATTGGTCCGACAATCAATGCAATTCTTGTATCGGCACTAAATGCCATCAGGACAATGACAAGTCCAAGGAACGCCAATGCCAGATAGTTTGCATATGGGAAAAGCGGCATTTTGTACTTCAAATTTTTAATTTGCTCCGGATTTAAGCTCCTGCGGTAACGCATTTGCGAGAGCAGGATGATGGACCATGTCCAGATTGCTCCGAATGTTGAAATGCTCGTCACATAAACAAAGGCTTTTTCAGGAACAAAATAATTAAGCACAACACCAATCAGCAAAGCGGCTGCAGATGTTAGGATAGCTACCCCCGGCACTCCGTTTTTCGTTACTTTTCCATAGGATTTTGGTGCTTCATCCTGCTGGGCAAGGTTGAAAAGCATCCGGCCGGTACTGAAAATTCCGCTGTTGCATGATGATAAGGCTGCCGTCAGAACAACAAAGTTGATAATTCCTGCGGCACCAGGTATTCCAAGCTTCTCAAAGGTAAGAACGAATGGACTTCCCTGCGTTCCGATTTGATCCCAAGGATAGATGGACATGATGACAAACAGGGCGCCGACGTAGAAAATCAAGATACGCCAGAATACGGTATCAATCGCTTTCGCGAGTGTTTTTTCAGGATTTTTTACCTCTCCTGCTGTTACCCCAATTAATTCAATTCCAAGGAAAGCGAACATAACCATGGATAGGGAAAGAAGCACTCCTTGAATTCCGTTCGGGAAGAAGCCGCCATTGCTCCATAGGTTCGAGATTCCTGTTGCGATTCCCCCATTGCCGATTCCGAAGAAAATAATTCCCGCCCCGATAATGATCATTCCGATAATGGTTACGATTTTAATGAGGGCGAACCAAAACTCCAATTCTCCGTATGCTTTAACTGCAAGAAAGTTCACGAGTGTCATAATGATGAGAGCAAGAAGTGCCCAAATCCATGGTGCGACCTGATCTGCAGGCACCCACATCGTCATATATTTCGCGACGGCTGTAATTTCAGCCATACAGGTTACAACCCACAAAAACCAGTAATTCCAGCCTGTTAAAAAGCCAGGCAGAGGACCAAGATAATCTCTTGCATAGCGGCTGAAGGAGCCGGCTACCGGTTTTTGAATGGCCATTTCGCCGAGTGCTCTCATAATGAAGAACATAATCATTCCTGCAAATGCGTAAGCAAGCAGGATTCCGGGTCCAGCTAGGTCAATCGCCGCAGCCGAGCCAAGGAATAGGCCTACCCCGATGGCAGCACCCAGTGACATAAGCGTAATATGGCGCTGCTCAAGTCCGCGTTTCAGTTCATTGTTCTGCTGATTTTGCATAAAAATTTCTCCCTTCCTGAGACAGACATTTCCTGGACAATTACTCCTGTATATCCCTATACTGACAGAATATTTAAGTGAGAGATATCCAATCGGAATAAAATCTCACAATCTGACGTAAATTGTGTCATTAGTAGGGTGTATATACAATAGCTGATAAAACTGATACCGCTTACAATAGAAATTAGCTAAAATATTTCTTTTTTACTAATAGTCAGATATTATCTCACTATGAAATCCTACCATGATTTATTAGTGAATGCCAGTGTCAGTTTTTGGTCCTTTTGATCGAAATAGGACACCTATGCATGAAATACTTCCCAGTGAAAGGTTTACCGCCCCCCCCTTTATGGCTATTTATCTTTAGATGAGCTAAATACAGGAGGAATGGATATGCCGCAGAATCACACAATGATGCAATTTTTCGAATGGCATCTGAAAGCAGATGGGGAGCACTGGAAGAACCTAAGCAAAATGGCTCCCAAATTAAAAGAAATGTGCATTGATTCAGTTTGGATTCCCCCTGTTACGAAAGGACAGTCAGCTGAAGATACCGGCTATGGAATATACGATCTGTATGATCTAGGAGAGTTTGATCAAAAGGGAACCGTCCGCACGAAATATGGCACGAAGGATGAGCTTCTTGCTGCTATCGAGGCCTGCCACGACAATGGCATTCAGGTTTATGCCGATATTGTCATGAATCATAAAGCCGCAGCGGATGAAACGGAAACATTTAAAGTAGTGGAGGTCGATCCGGAAAACCGCGAAAACGTCATTTCCGAGCCTTTCGATATTGAAGGATGGACGAAATTTACCTTCCCGGGACGCGGAGACAAATATTCTTCATTTAAATGGAATTTTGGGCATTTTAACGGAACCGACTACGACGCAAAAACCGGAAAGTCAGGAATTTTCCGCATACTTGGCAAAAACAAAGACTGGAATGAAAATGTGGACGACGAATTTGGAAACTATGATTACCTCATGTTTGCCAACATTGATTACGACCACCCGGATGTTCAGCAGGAGATGATCGACTGGGGCAAGTGGCTTGCCGATACGCTGAACTGTGATGGATATAGATTGGATGCAATCAAGCATATCAACCATGAATTTATCAAAAACTTTGCGAAGGAAGCTTCCAGCCATCGCGGAGATAACTTCTACATGGTTGGAGAGTTCTGGAACTCGGAGCTTGCCGCCTGCCAGGAATTTTTGGATCAGATTGATTATCAGATGGACCTTTTCGACGTTTCCCTCCATTACAAGCTTCATGAAGCATCATTGGCGGGCCGCGATTTTGACCTTACCACGATTTTTGACGATACACTTGTCCAGTCCCATCCGATGAATGCTGTGACTTTTGTCGATAACCATGATTCACAGCCGAACGAAGCCCTTGAATCATGGGTTGGCGATTGGTTTAAACAGAGCGCCTATGCATTAATTCTGCTTAGAAAAGACGGGTATCCTTGTGTATTCTATGGAGATTACTTCGGCATTGGCGGAGACGAACCGGTTGATGGCAAGCAAATCGCCATTGATCCATTGCTTAAAGCGCGCTGCAACAAAGCTTACGGTGAGCAGGATGACTATTTTGATCATCCGAATACTATTGGCTGGGTCCGCAGGGGCGTGGATGAAATGGAAGGCTCCGGCTTGGCTGTTGTGATCTCCAATGGAGATGAAGGAGAGAAAAGAATGTTCGTCGGCGAACACCGGGCCGGTGAGGTTTGGGTGGATTTAACCAATACAAGAGAAGACACGGTCGAAATTGAAGAAGACGGTTTCGCGGTATTTCCTGTAAACGGGGAAAGTGTTTCCGTTTGGGCTTTGCCGGATGAAGATAAGTAATAAAATGGAATGGGCGGTCTAAAAAGTCCTGCTGAAAAGAAATACTTTATGAACCCCCCGGAATGCAGTCAGCATTCCGGGGGTTATTTTAATTATGGCTGGGCTGATTTCCGCTGCAATCAGCTTTTTTTCTATTCAGCTCTAATCCATTTAAATGACATAGGCTCCATTGTCAGAGCATGACCGAAGGCGATTTTTTCACCAGTCATCAGCTCTGTACCTGAAAGAGGGCATGTTAATTTTACTGCCGAATCTCCATTATTAAAAACGGCTGCAACACGTTCATTCTCCCACTTCCGGATCAGCATGAAGACATTTTCTTTTGCATAAAGCGTTCTATAGCTTCCCTGAGTTAGAGCTTTGCTTGATTTACGGATGGAAATCAGCTTTTTAAAAAATTCGAGCAGCTCGTTATTGCGTTCTTTTTCATCCCAAACCATGCAATTCCTTGATTGCGGTTCCTCACCGCCGCTTAAGCCGATTTCGTCTCCGTAATAAATATAAGGAACACCAATGTACGCGAATTGAAAAGCAGCCGCAAGTCTTACCGCTTCTTCCCTCTCCCCGCACTCCGTCAGGAAACGCTTTGTATCGTGACTGCCGACCAGGTTCCACATTTGTCTCGTTACAGGCTCCATATAAATCGTGCGGTTAAAGGTTAAAATGTCGTCAAATTGTTCAGCCGTCATTTCCTGTTTGGCAAAAAAGTCCGCTACTGCGCCTTTAAAAGGATAATTCATAATGCTGTCCATTTGATCTCCCTTTAAAAAGGCACTGGATTCGTGCATGATTTCTCCAATGATAACCGCATCGGGATTGGCAGCTTTGACCGTTTTCCTAAATGCCCGCCAAAATTCATGATCGACCTCATCGCTGACATCCAGTCTCCACCCGTCAATACCTGCTTCCTTTATCCAGAATTCAGCTACCTTCAGCAAGTATTCCCGCACTTCCGGATTTGACGTATTCAGCTTGGGCATTTCCATAATGTTGTCTGCGAATGTATAATAATTAACCTTTTCTTCGCTTACAGGATAGCTGTCTGCAAAATACCAATCTTTATATTTTGATTGCTCCTGATTTTTCAGCAGGTCCTGAAAAGCAAAAAAGTCATTTCCCGTATGATTGAAAACCGCATCAAAAATAACTTTGATTCCTTTTTCATGACACTTCCTGATCAGTTCCTTCGCTGTATCCAGCGTGCCGAACTGCGGATCAATTGAAAAATAGTCGGCTGTGTTGTATTTATGATTGGAGGATGACGGGAAAACAGGTGTCATATAAATCACATTCACCCCTAGTTCTTCAATATAGCCGAGTTTATCCATGATTCCTTGCAGATCTCCGCCGAACATGGAGGAAGCGTTGATTTCCGTTCCCCATTCTTTAGTTCCAGGCGGATTAATAGCTGCATTTCCATTGCAGAAACGATCGGGGAAAATCTGATAGACAATCGCTTCCTTGTGCCACTCTGCCGCCTCATACACATCTGCTTCTGCTATGTACGCATACTGAAAGGCTGTGGCCTCGTTTTGTATCAAATCGCCCTCTCTAAATCCCCTTTCATCATAAAAGACTGAATCGCCACTCTGATCAATCAGCTCAAAATAATAACGATAGCGGTTACGTTTCAATGAAAGGCTTGTTTCATAAAAAGAAAACAGGTCCGTTTCCTCGCTCCTTTCCATCTCTTTTACGAGAAACGAAGAAGTCCAATCATACCGGTCTTTGTAATAAATTTTGCATGTTTTCAAGTCTTGATTTGCTGCTCTAAGCCTTACAGTTAAGGTCTCATTATTTCTTGGATAGGCATATGGCACATCCGGTATATGATAGATTGCATGTTTGTTCAATGAACTCTCTCCTTATTAAACATTTTTTTCTTGCACTTCCATAGAATGGACTATAATAGGAGTAGATCGATCATGATTTCCGAGGTGTATGTGCTAATGCATGAAACGTATCAATCCGATTCCTACCTGTTTACCTTTGACGCCGCGTACCTCATTGAATCAAGGGACAAGCCGAAGATGCTGGAGATTATCACAGCCAAGCACAAAGAAGAAAACGAACAATTTTATCCGGCCTCTGCAAAGAAAATCGACCTCTATATCTGGAATGCCGTCTACACAAGGGAAATCATGAAGCTTGGCGTCACAAAGCACTACCTTCACAGCCTGTACAACCGGTTTTACACTTCCATTCCAAGGCAGCCAAGTCTCTTAGCCCTTCAATCGCTTGAAGCAGAAATGACCTCCGCGTACTTTGACCTGGTGATCTACGACATGGAAGTGACAGAAAGCTTTGTAACCAACAAAATTCTGCCTTACCTGCACATGAACATTGAAAACCATCTTTCCATAAAAAAACTCTCTGAAGAACTTGAGATTTCAGCGGGCTATGCCTCCTCCTGCTTTAAAAAGGAGATGGGCGTCAGCATTATGAAATATGCGAAAAAGATCAAAATTGAACGGGCAAAGATCCTTCTTTCCACTACGAACAAAAGCATTTTCGAAATCAGCATGATCCTCTGCTTCCATGATCAGGGACATTTCAGCAAAACATTTAAATCATTAACCGGCATGTCTCCAACTCAATACCGGAGAAAGCTGCCAGCGTCGCAATCATAATTTTTATTATAAGAAAAATGGATAACCTGATTTGTACATTTATATGATTCTATGTATATAAAAACTGTTAATTTAGTTAAGGCCCTAAAACCGGGGCCTTTTTTTAATAGAATCAGATTGTTTTCATAAGACTCCAAGGCTTGTTATGATGAACGCAGACTAACATGAGGAGTTGAAAAGAATTGACTGAAAGAATAGCGCTAGGAAAATCTGACTTACTTGTTCATCCAATAGGACTCGGCACCAATGCAGTAGGCGGGCATAACCTGTATCCAAACTTGAATGAGGAAACAGGAAAGGAATTGGTACGCACTGCACTTGATTCCGGAATGAATTTCCTCGACACCGCTTTTATCTACGGACCGGAGCGCTCAGAGGAACTGATCGGCGAAGTATTAAAGGAACGCGGAAGCCGTGATGATATCGTAATTGCAACAAAAGGCGCACATAAATTTGTCAATGGCGAAGTAAAACTCGACAACTCCCCCGCTTTTTTGAGAGAGGCCGTTGAAGGCAGTCTAAAAAGGCTGCAGACGGATTATATCGACCTTTACTATATTCACTTTCCTGATGAACAAACGCCGAAGGATGAGGCGGTTGGGGAATTAAAGCGGCTGAGAGATGAAGGGAAAATCAAAGCAATCGGTGTTTCCAATTTTTCAATTGATCAGCTGAAGGAAGCCAACAAAGACGGCTATGTAGATGTCCTTCAGTCCGAATACAATCTATTTCAGCGAGAGGCAGAAAAGGATCTCCTTCCCTACACAGCTGAAAATCAAATTTCATTCATCCCTTACTTCCCGCTCGCATCCGGATTGCTCGCAGGGAAATACTCGAAGGATTCGAAGTTCGACGACATCCGAGCGGAAAATCCTTTATTCAAGGGAGAAGCATTCGAGCGGAATTTGGAAAAGGTGGAAAAACTTCGTGAAATCTCAGAATCCAATCACGCAGACGTGGCTCATGTCGTGCTTGCGTGGTATTTAACCCGTGACTCGATTGACGCTCTCATACCAGGAGCAAAAAGACCGGATCAGGTACTGGACAACCTTAAAACACTGGATGTACAGCTGACGAGAGAAGAAATTGAGCGGATTGACTCGATTTTTCGAGGATAGATATATGTTGTTGAACCCCGGCTTTGTTGGGTAGCCGGGGTTCTTTGTATTGAAGGGAGCGGACTTCTTGGTCTGGTTGTACGGGTGGCGCAACGGCGGTGCGGATTTTGTCGAAAAGTCGATATATCGATTTTTCGGTCGATATATTGAGATTTCGGTCGATATATTAGAATTTCGGTCGATATATTTTTATTTCGGCCGATATATTAGAATTTCGGTCGATATAGTTAATCAGGGGCAGTTTAGTGACCTCCATCGCTATGGGTTCGATAATCGATCTGCAAATTTCAATAATTTATCCTGCCCAGCTTATCGAAATTACCCCTAATTTCACCTAGCTTCTCTCGCATTCACCATTTTCCCCTCCAAACTGGGCTTCCCGTCATTACTCCCCCCAGATTTTCCCGCCCAATAGCTTGCCAGCAGCGGACCTGAGACGTTGTGCCAGAAGCTAAAAATCGCACTCGGCACGGCAGCTACCGGACTAAAATGGCTGATGGCGAGTGAGGCCCCGAGCCCTGAGTTTTGCATGCCGACCTCGAATGTAATGGCTTTTTGAGCTTCGTAGCTGAGTCCCAGCAGCCGCGCTGCCAGAAAACCGAGGCCAAATCCTGCGAGGTTGTGCAGGACCACTACAAGGAGCACGATCCAGCCGGATTCTACTATTAAATCCCGGCTTCCTGCAATGACCGTAGATAAAATTGCGGTGATGGCCACAACGGAAACGAGCGGCATCGCTTTAGTTGCGCCTTCAGCCTGCTTTTTAAAGAAGAACTGGACGAACACACCCAGGATAACCGGTATCAGGATGACGAGCATGACATCAGCGAACATTTTGCCTGCATCGACCTTAATCCAGGAACTGGCAAGGAGATAGATAATAGCCGGTGTCAAAAGAGGGGCAAGCAAGGTTGAAACGGCGGCTACCGCCACCGCTAGGGCCGTGTCTCCCTTTGCTAAAAAGGTCATCACGTTGGATGCGCTCCCGCTCGGACAGCATCCTACCAAAATGACTCCTACCGCAAGCTCAGGCGGCAGTTCAAAAAGTAAAACAAGCACGTATGCGAGTCCCGGCATAATGACGTAGTGTGCAGCGATCCCTGCTAATACACTTTTCGGCTTTCTCCCAACTTCCTTGAAATCATTCATCGATAATGTCATTCCCATTCCAAACATAACAACTCCCAGCAAAATCGATACGTAAGGCTTGATCCATAAAAATCCCTGCGGAGCGGTAAAGCTAATCACGCCGAATAAGAGAATCCAAATAATGAATGTCTTCCCTGCAATGTCACTAATTTTGTTTAATCCATTCATTTGATCCTCTCCCTTGTCAGATAATGTTCCGATTATAACGCTGCCGCATTAAACTTTCAATAGATTCTGACAATTAAGAGTATTCCGTCCCGTTATAGGAATCTGCCCATGAATGGTGGTAAAATAGGTATATGAATGATAGAGGGGGCTTCCAGCTATGAAGCAGGAATTAATTAACCGGTTTGTATCGTATGTAAAAGTAGAAACACAATCCAATGAAGAAAGCGAGACGTGCCCATCCACACCAGGCCAGCTCGTCCTTGCCAGGATGCTGACGGAGGAACTAAGAAAAATCGGCATGGAAGACGTTACGATGGATGAAAACGGGTACGTAATGGCTACACTGCCTTCTAATACACAAAAGGATGTTCCGGTCATCGGTTTCCTTGCGCACGTCGACACAGCTACGGATTTCACCGGAACAGATGTAAAACCCCAAATCCGCGAAAACTATGATGGAGAAGATCTTCTTTTAAACAAGGATTTAAGCATTGTTCTTTCCCCATCTGATTTTCCGAACCTGAAGAATTACATAGGCCATACCTTAATTACCACGGACGGCACAACACTTCTTGGTGCTGACAATAAAGCAGGTGTTGCAGAAATCATGACGGCAATGGATTATTTAATTCAGCACCCGGAAATCAAACATGGAAAAATTCGCGTTGCCTTTACTCCTGATGAAGAAATCGGCCGCGGACCTCACCGTTTTGATGTGGAAGCCTTTGGCGCTTCTTTTGCTTATACGGTGGATGGAGGTCCTCTTGGAGAATTAGAGTATGAAAGCTTTAATGCGGCAGGCGCAAAGATTACCATCAAAGGGAAAAACGTTCATCCTGGTACAGCGAAAAACAAAATGATTCACTCTGCTAAAATAGCCATGGAATTCAACAGCATGCTTCCGTCAGAAGAAGCGCCTGAATCAACCGAAGGGTATGAAGGCTTCTTCCACCTTACCTCTATGACGGGAGATGTGGAGGAATCGAAACTGAGCTACATCATCCGTGATCATGATAAAAACAAGTTTGCTAACCGAAAGGTCTTCATGGAACAGATTGTTGCCGATTTCCAGAAAAAATACGGGGAAGACTGTATCCATCTTGAAATGAACGACCAGTACTACAACATGCGCGAGAAAATTGAGCCGGTTAAAGAAATCGTCGACATTGCCTATGACGCCATGAAAAGCCTTGAAATCGAGCCACTCGTATCCCCGATCCGCGGCGGAACAGACGGCTCCCAGCTTTCCTACATGGGACTGCCTACACCAAATATCTTCACCGGGGGCGAGAACTTCCACGGAAGATATGAATTTGCATCTGTTGATCATATGCTGAAATCGGTTCAAGTTATTGCTAAGATTGCTGAGCTGTTTGAAGAACGGGCATAGTAAAAATGACCAATCCGCTTTCATGGATTGGTCTCTTTTTTCATTATCATTGATTCATGCTATGATGCCGTTTTTCAGCATATACACGTCTTCCGCTTCTTCCCAATCGAATCCCGCTGTTCCATTTTTTCAATATAAGCTTCTGCCAGCGGGACTTTGCAAGCCGTGTTTCCAACATTCACATGGACCTTTCCAATTGCCGCAGCCACTCGTTTTGCTTCTTCATGAAGGGGCAGGCAGTAGCCGCCGACCGAAATAACAAAGCCGTTCATGACATAACGGACGCGGTTCCGTTCTTGATGAATCCCTGTTTCCACTTGATGGAGCAGCTCTTTGACCTCTTCGTAATCAATGGATTCATCCGGAGCGATCGAAAGAAAATTGGAATATGTACTCCACCCAGCGCAAGCTGTCATTTCCTGCTCTGACCCGATCCATTCGCGGGCAAGCTCAAGTGCATACGGAGACTCCGCTGCCACCTGCGCCACCGTATATTCACTAAGCATGTACCAGTACGCTCCCTGCGCCCATTTATGCAGCTGGTCCTTTGTCATGAGCTTTGGATTGACGGAAAGGCCTGCTAAGTACATCGCATCGCTGTTCCCTGAATCATACAGTTTTAGAGCCAGCTCCTGATCCTTTTTCACTTTTTTCACTAAATGCTTTTTTATGTCGCCTACTTTTACTCCATAAAAGGGCTCCTGTGCTCCATGGTTGAAAAAGGTCTTCTTTGTCTGCTCTGATCCGAGCTCTTCCAGTTTTTCCATGACTTCCTGATACGTTGCCATTCAATCACCTTCCGCATGCGTTCTTTCTTTTTCCATTCTGCGCTATGTATTAAATCTCCTGTTTTCCCTGCAAAAATTCGGCATACATCCTTCTAAAGGCAAAAGGACGGAACATATTGGCCGCATGCCCGGTATGGGGAATTTCTTTATAGAAAGCATGCGGAATCACCTCATCCAAGTCTGTAATACTGGATTTAAACAGGTTATCATGGTCCCCCATAATCCATAAAACCGGAACATCCACTTGTTTCAGGTCTGCTTTTAAATCGTAATCGAGTCTGTGTTCAATGGCTTTTTTCAGCACATCCTCGTGTAATTCCAATCCGTATTTATAATAAAGTCTGGTGGAGATCAGGGCGTAAGGATCCACGACTCCGCTTTTTGGAAACAAGTCTTTGGAATAGCGCCTGAGCCAATCAGGGTAATCACTGTAGCGGTTGTCACGGAAATGCTGAAGGACAAGCTTGAGCGGGGAATCTGAGTTATAATGGCCGCCGATATAGCAAAGGCTTGACACCTTCTCTTTATACCAGCTTGCAAAGATTGTGCTTGGATAACAGCCGTAGCTGATGGAGCAGAGGTGTGCTTTTTCAATTCCCTCCCTTTCATACAGCTCCTCCAGCTGTGCAACCAGCCCATCAAGAGAAAAATCTGTTATTTCGCCGCGGTCCTCGCCGTGGCCAAGCAAATCGTAGGCATATGTATTATACTTGTGGCTAAAATAGTCCATTTGTTTTTTGAACGCTCTTCTTGAACCCGTCAAACCATGGATAAAAACGATGTTTTCCTTCATAGGCCCTCCAGTTGAAGATAGTTGGTACGTTTAGAATAGCATAAAAAACCTCATCTTCGTGATGAGGTTTTAGTTCTTAGGCTCTTCCACTTTTAGATCATTCTCTTTCCCGTAAGCTTCTAAATCTTTACGAAAGGATTCCATTTTACTGTAGTTTTTACTGATTAAATCACTTGCCATGTTAAACATTTCATCACTCTGCTGATCAATGGAATCTGCGACCATTTTATATCCTTCGATTTGCTGGTTAATCACATTCGTGTAGCGTTTATGCAATTTTTGCAGCTCATCATCTGTAATGGTTATACTGTCTGCTTCTTCAGCAATTTTCGTGTATGCCGGGATGACGCTGTTATTAATGGCATCTGCAATCTTTTGCTCATCATTCGTATTCGCAGCTTCTTCATATTTCTTCATTGCGCTCTCTTCCATTTTTCCAAGCTTTGGAAGCTGTTCGTTGGCATATGTGAGAAGCTCCTCTTGAAGAGGGCTCGAACAGGCAGCCAGAAAAATCATGAAAATCAAAGATAAAATACCAAACGTTTTCTTCATTTAGACGTCTCCTTAAACGATCATTTTTTATTCATTAGTTCTTTTACCACAGACACAAGGTCCTAAAACTTTATTTTTACATAATTGGTAAAATATTAAAAACTCTTTACTGAATCTGGCTATTGATTTCCGCTACAGGCGATCGCTTTCCTCGGGGCGGGCTGTGAGCCTCCTCTGCGCTTTGCGCCTGCGGGGTCTCACATGTCCCGCTGCTCCCGCAGGAGTCTCTCGCCTTCCGCTCCAATCAAACAGGTGTAAAATTTTTTAACGGCTTAAACATAGTCAAGAAACAGAGTGAGGAGTCAGTAAATGGAGTTCATAAAAAAAAGACTCACCTAAAGGCAAGTCTCTTTTACTGTTTATTTATTTGCTACATGAACCTTAAGCTGTTTCCCTTTAATCGTAGTATTTTTCATCAACTTCAGGACGAGCGGGCCTTTTCCGTTTAGAATTTCCACGTAAGAAACATTTTCCTGAATCGTAATGATGCCAATGTCAGCTGCTGTTACGCCTTCAAGCTTGGCGATCGTTCCGACGAAGTCGACGGCTCGGATTTTCTTTTTCTTCCCGCCGTTAAAGTAGAGCTTCATGATGCCCTTGTTCAGTTCCTCGCTTTTATCTTTTTTCAGCTCTGGTTCTTCTTCCATTTTCTCGTCAAATGCATGCTGAGCTTCTTTGACCTGTTCTCTTTCAGGAGGATCGAGCTGCTGGATCTCAAATCCGATGTATTCCTGGATGTCTGCAAGGAACCGGTCTTCAAATGGTGTTGCAAATGTGATCGCTTTTCCGGAACGTCCGGCACGGCCTGTCCGGCCTGCACGATGAACATAGCTCTCCTTTTCAAGCGGCAAATCATAATTGATCACATGCGTGATGTTTTCAATATCAATTCCCCTTGCTGCTACATCAGTCGCAACGAGATATCGGAATTCGCCTCTTTTAAACTCGTTCATTACCGCAAAGCGATCCTCCTGAACCATCCCGCCATGGATTTTATCCACTGTGTAGCCAAGTCTGTCGAGAAGTTCGAAAAGCTCATCCACTTGATCCTTCGTCCGGCAGAAGATCATACAGCTGTCCGGATTTTCCGTTACCGTTACGTCTCTTAGCAGACGGAATTTATTCTCTTCGCTCACAATATAAAGAGAATGCTGGATTTGGCTTGCTGCCTGTTCTGGCGACGCAATTTCGATATCAAGCGGATTCTTCATATAGCGGTGGCAAAGACTTTCCACGTCCTTTGGAAGAGTAGCAGAAAAAAGCATCGTCGTACGGTTTTCCGGCAATTCCTGAATGATGGCTTCGACCTGTTCAATGAAGCCCATATTCAGCATTTCATCCGCCTCATCAATGACAAAATACTTGAGCTGATCCAGCTGAAGCGTGCCTTTTTGAATATGGTCAAGCACCCTTCCCGGTGTGCCCACAACCATATGGCTTTTTTGCTTCAGTTCTGATTTTTGGCGGTCAAATGGCGATTTGCCGTAAACCGCTGTTGCTTTAATCCGTTTAAAGCGGCCGATGTTTGTGATGTCTTCTTTAACCTGTGCCGCAAGTTCCCGTGTTGGAGTCAATATGAGTGCCTGCGGTTTATTTTCTTCCCAATCGACTAATTCACAAAGCGGAATCGCAAAGGCTGCTGTCTTTCCGCTTCCTGTCCGGGATTTAACGGCTATATCTTTCCCTTCAAGCGCTGGCGGAATGACACTCGCCTGAACGTTTGTCGGCGATTTATATCCAAGGCTGTCCAAAGCTCGTAAAATATCCTCGTTTAATGCAAAATCTTTGAAGCTGTTTGTACTCAAAAGCGTAAGCCCCTTTTCGTTATTTGTCCTCTGTCTATTATACGGTGCAGCGGCCCATTTTAACAGCTTCGCTAAATTGACGGACCGGCTCGTGTTTTTTATACTGAAAGAATTGAAAGCGGGGGCTGATAAAATGGATTTTACCATGAGGTTTTTATCCTTTTACGTGATACAGGCAGAGGATCAGGATTCAAAGCGGTTCAAGCACTATCAAACACTTGATCAGGAGGAGTTTGAAGCGAGTGCTTTGAAGGATTTTCTTGATGGCGAGCTGAAAAGAATCGTAAAGAGGAAGGCAGAAAAGCATCCGCCATCCGAGCAGGTGCCGACTAAGATCGGCTATTTTGCTGTGGAGCCGGGCTACGATCTCGATTCTAATCCGAACTACAATATGCTTCACCGGATTCGTTTCGCTGAAACAAAAGAGGCTTTTGATGAGGGAAGCGAGCAGCTCGTCCGCACCTATTTGGATACGAGCGCGGTCCGCGGAGGGGCGTTTTTAGTTGCCTCAGCCGTACCGAGAAAATACTTTGATGACTCCTTTGTTTTCATTATGAAATGCGATTTCGAACCAAAAGTCGCCTCCATTGCAGATGAAAAAGCATTAATTCAAAAGGTCGAGATGGCCATCACAACAAAAAACATGAAGTCCATCCAATACCCATACATGCCCGAAGAAGGAATGACAGAGGAATCTGAGCTGAAAATCCATCAGGCATCGCACGCACGGTACTTTGAAGACTTTTTGAAATATGTAGAGTACGGCGAATCCATGCCGGAAATTATGAAAACCCAAGTCATGACGATGGTACAGGAGCACGTCCTGGAAACATACGAAGAAAACAGCCAGGAACGGCAGCAGTTTGAACATGATATGGAGATCTGGGAAGCCAGTGAAAAACGGGAAATTCAGGAGCGGCTCGATACCCATCAGGTAATCGAAGCGGCCGCGCAAATTGTCGAGCATACACCGGAAGCACAGCTGAAGATGAAGCTCGGGGAAACCGAGGTGAAAGGAATGCTTGCTGAATTTGGGGACTCGATTCATCTAGCGAAAATAAATGGGCGGTACGTTTTGTTAGTTGAAGCAGAAACGATATCGTTTGAAAAGGGATTTTCCCCGATCGAGTTTCATAAGCCTGAGGGGCTGCATGAGGTGATTGAGCGAATTGCGGGGAAAGAATAAAATAAGCCTCAGCGGTGAATATCTTCAAACTACACTTAGAGGAATTGGATGAGTCCAATTCCTCTTTTTATTTTTCTATTCAACTATGAGATAATCCGCTTATTTCAGAGCCTCATACCCCTTCATGCGTTTCTCAATCCAGCCTTCCTTCTCAAGCTTCTTAAAGCCCTTCTGGATATCTTTCTCTTCCCATCTTCCAAGACTGCCGTATAACGGTGTTTGATCGAGCTCCTGTGCTCTGATTTGATAGGAGGTCCTGCCTTTGAGAAGCTGGGCGATTAAGTGGAGCGGTTTATCCTTCAGTGTACCGTCTAATTCATTCAGAATGGCAAAAACCTGTTCAAAGGATAGGGACTGGTTTTTAACTTGTATACATACATCTTCAGGCTGAAAAGGCTCGGTTTCCATTGCTTCTTTTAATCCCTGGTGCAGAGCTTCAAGTTTTGCTTTTGCCTCATCCACTGTTTGCTTGCGAATCTCTTTAAGCATGGATATGGCTGGAAGCCTAAAGCCCGCTAGCCAGATCAACTCGGAAGATGCTCTTTCAGCTGGAATGTCTGCTTGAGAAAGCTCCTCCGCAAAGCCCAGAAACGGTTCCTTCACAATGTCCGGCTGAACGGGATAGCGGGTCAGCTCCTTTTTCATTTGCAGGATTTCAGGCAAACTGGCAAGCTCCTTTTTCCATTGAGCTACATTTCCTAAATCATTTAGAATGGTTTCATTCTTTAAAGCAATTTCGTTAAACTGCCTCTCAATTGTTGAAATTCGCTTTACCGCTTTTTCCATATCCGGCTCTTCTTCAAGCTCCACTTTGGAATGTTTCACATGAAACATCCGCTTTGTTTTGCACTCATCACATGTTTGAGTGATAACTTCGTTCAGCGAATCAAATGACAGCTGCTTTTCGTGGCCACATTGCTCTGGAAGTTCCCGGTAAGGTCTCATAACAATTTCTACACGGTGTCTCCAAAATGCCACATCTTCGGGTGGTGTCAGGAGAGAAAGCAGGGAGGAACGGTTCATCTTTTCCACCGCTTGAACCACCTCCCGTTTTGCTCTCGCAAGCTGGACAAATGGATGGAGCTCATAGCTCTGTTCAATGATGTTCTCCCACTCACTCTTGCTTTTTAATGAAATTGCAGCGCAAAACAGATAATCTCTCACGACCATCTGAATGTGTGCAGAAAGGGCCGTTTTGGTCATCTCCGTAAAATCCTTTGTATAAAAAGCTTCCGTTATCTGAGGAATGCCGTGTCCCGCTGAAAAATCATTCCACAAAAAAGATTCCGGTTTCATGAGATGCGGATGAATTTGCTCCTGCCTGTTTGAAAAAACCGGAAAGAATGCTCCCTTTTCAAGCTGGAGAAAGCTCTGGATCCTTTCCCTTTCGTCTATTGAAAGGCTAAGCTCGTCCAGGCATTCCTGAATACGATTGAGCAAAGCCCGCTCCGTCTTATGACCGGCAGACCGGACTTCTTTATTTTTCTTGCCGAGCGGAAGCACAGCAAGGGATGGGTACGGATCAAAATATTGGGCGTGCAATTGAAGACTCATGGCCATTCCTGCTTTCCGTTGTTGTTTAATGACCATTATAACGAGGAACGGAGGTGATTTAAAATCTTAAGGTGCCATTCAAAAAAGCCAGCCCGCACCCGGACCGGCTTCTACTTTTTCACATTTGTCATCTTCTGCAAAATAAAAACGATCAGCAGGATTGAAGTGAGACCGATGATGATGTTGAATACCCATTCTGTTTGAAACCAGTAAACCTTTTTTTCCTTTGGCTCTGCCGCTTTAGGACGTTGGAGTGCAGAGCCGAGCACCGCTTCGCTGACGGTTTCTTTTTCAATAAAGCGTTGAAATTCTTCGATATCGTATTGGGGAATTTCTGCCTCCTCGTTGCCGTACAGAAGCTGGTACGTACCCCCGCTGCTTTTTTCGAATACGATTTGGTCAATAGCATATTCCTGGGTGATTTCCTTAATGCCAAGCGGTGCGTTATCTTCATTGCTGATTTTTATGACGATTTTCTCAGCAGCGGAAGGTACTTGAAAGGTCAGGCCGGTATTCTGAATGCGGGTATTTTTGAAATTGGCACTATAGAGTTCTGCTTCTCCGCTTAAAGAGATCGGACTGCCAGAGCCATCCTCTATTTCCACTGTCCGGCGGAAGTTCCCCTCTGCTTTCAGCGACACCTTGGCGGTTTTGAGTCTTTGCTTGTTTTCAATCGTGACGATGGTTTGCTTTCCCTTTTCAACAGCCGTAAATTCCGGTGTTTTCTTTTCGGAAAATTCCTTGAAGCTTTCTGTTGTTTCGCTGTGAATAAGCGATAAGCCCGGCAAAACGATTTTTTCGGTGTTGCCGATTACTTTGATCCGATAATAGCTGAACTTCATTGCCATTCCAAGGTCTATCGTATCGTTTTTCACTTCGCCTGTATTGTAGAGGGTGTCCTCCTTTACGGGCTCCCACTTAAGACCATCGTAGCTACCCAGCACTTCTACTTTCTTTAGAAAAGGCTGGTCAGGGAGATCTGCCTTCAAGGTCTCCCCTAGAATATCTGTGTTTTTTTCTTCTTGAATGATTTTGAAATCATAGAGTGTATTTCCGTTTTCCTCTCTTCCGGGAAGGGCCTCCGACGAATAGACGGTTTCCTGTTCGGATGAGCTTCCGTAGCCGTTCTTCAAATAGTACGGAACGGTCTGTCCTTTCTCATTTATGATGCGCACATCCCCTAAGTCCTCACGTGCTCCGGAATACACCTCCTCATCCAAAAACAAGGACTGGTAGTTGCCTTCCTTCTGAATTTCTATGTTTTTCGCAAACTTCCAATTTATTAAATTCGATTCTGCTTTGACGGATGGAGGGCTGCTGCTTATAAAAAGAGCAGCAGCCAAAAGAATCATTGGTTTATTCAGCCGAAACATGCTGCTGTGCCTCCTGCCGGCTTGATACTTTTTGATACATGTAAGAGATGGCAAGCAGGGCTATTCCAAAGCAGAAATACGCTATGATTTTGCTTCCCTCCGTTAAAAACGCAAGGTCGTAAAGAATCAGTTTCCCCGTAGAGAGCAGTGTAATGCCAAGGCCAATCCGGCGAATGTAGACGTACTGCTTTTTGAATCCGTAGAAAATATAGCCGATTGCGACGGCAAGGAAAATCGTGCTGATCAGGACCCCCACGTCTCCCAGACGGAATTGCACATAAAGGAAGGACGCTAAAATTCCAAGCAAATAAACAGATAGAATGGTCGGATAAAGCTCTACATTTTTGTATTGCTTCCGGATATAGGCCAGCAGCATATCTCTTCCAGTGAAGAAAATTAAAAAGTTGAATCCAATTAAAAGCACGAGAGCTAGATATTCAATGAACGTATTCTGCGCCAATTCCGCCTTCAGGACCGGAGTGCTTACTGTTAGAGCAAGCCCGATTAGACAGCCGATTGCATGCAGAACCAGTCCGAAATAGCCGACATACCTGTCATACAGCAGAGTGATTTTCGGAAGCGCATAGGCAAGACCCACCGTGATAAACGCCACCATCATGAGCAAGTAGAATCTGTATTGCTCAAAATCAGCCGGAACTTGTTCCTGGTACAAACTAATTGATTCATAAAGAAGATAAATCCATGCATTCACCAATGCGGTGTACTTCAGCCCCTCCACGATCTGTCTGAATGAACGGAATGGGGCAGCAAAACCAGGCTGCTTCTTTTGCTGCAGCAAGTAATAGACCGGAACGAAAAGCAGGCCCACTGTAATAGCGGTGTACTTCACATCAAAGAAATACTCAAAGCCCGCTCTTTTACCTGCGGCTTCAATGAAGAATCCGAACAGGCACAATGCGTAGATGACCCAGCCTGCCTGCTGCAGGGTTTTGTGCTTGGATGAATAGCCGTAAATCATGAGAATAAGCGCTTCAGCGAGCCAGCCGATGGATACCCATTCCAAGCCGAACTGGAAGGGAATGACCAGAATAGCAAACGTAAGAGATGTGCCGTAGAAGAGCAGCATCGTTTGCGTTTCCTTGACCAATTTCTTTTCGGCAAAACGGCCGAGACCGAAATACACGAGACAGAAGATAACCGCTAAAAGACCCCGGAACTGATTCCAGTCCAGCTCACTAAAAAGGTCGTAAATCACAACACAGCTAATAAAGGTGTTAAATCCAAGCAGGATGACATCCAGTATTTTGAGCGAGAGCTTGTGCTTAAACGGAAAGCTGAGTGTGACTCCAAGATAAAGAAGGAACGTGAAAACCGAATAGCCCAGATCAGCAAGCGGATTACCTGAGAGGATAATGAGCAGAATCATGGTCGGCATATTCAGTAAGAAGCTGATGTAATGGACAATATTCCACTGCCTCTGAAACGAAATCCAGAGGATAAAAAGATTCAGTAAAAGCACATAGCCCATTGCTGCATAAACAGCATTTCCTTCCATCCCAAACGCAATAATAAAGGAATACAGCGGAATGTATCCCCCGATAAGACCAAATGTACATACAGTTCTCGAATGATAGCGGAGCGAAAGCAGAACCGCTGATACCGTCACGAGAACGGATAGAAGAAGGGCGACGGTCGTGCCAATAATATCCAGCAGGAAGTAACTGAAAAAGATTGATCCGTAAAGAACAGCAATTCCCCCGCCAATCAAACCGAGGGCAAACGTTTTTTGCTGTTTTCGGTAAAGCCATTCCCCGCCTGCCAGCATAAGCCCGCCAAGAAGGAAAAAGGTTGCTCCCTTGAAGTAGTCGTTAAACCAAGTGGCATACGTATATCTGAATGCCGCACCGACTCCAAGAATAATCAGCAAAATCCCAATCCGGTTAATCCAGCTCAAACCGATTTTCATTTCCACCTGATTTTGCTTCATTCGTTTTTGCATCATGTCTTCTGTCAGTTCTTCGGCTGCCAGTTTTTCATATTGCGCCGCTATTCCTTGTGCGGCCTCTTTTTCCTTTTGGTTCAAGAGCTCTTTATGCTGCCTGATCCGCTCCTCTACCTTCATTGAAAACTGCTGAAGTTCGGACAGGATTTCGTGTTGATCCTCCCCCAGGTTTTTGGAAGCCTGCAGCTTTAATTGGTCAATATTTCGTTTTACCTGCTGCTCAAGCTCCTGCAGCCGGTTTTCACGGGAGTTGGTTCCTTTCCCGAAATATGTATGGAGCTTTTCACGGGAGATTTTAAGAATGCTGAGCTTTTCATCCAGCATTTGCTCCTGAAGAGCAACCCGGAGCTTGCTGTTTTCATCTGTTACTTCCCGATTTTTCTTTTTTAATTCATGGACCTGCTTTTCATATGCTTTGTTATCGTGATGGAGACGCTCATTTTCCTGTATAAAGTCCTGAGCTTCATACTCTCTCACAATCTCGTTAAATTCATTTGCCAGCTGAGCCTGGGCTTCTTTTGCCTGCCTCAGCCTGCCTTTTAATTCGTCCATATTATGCCCCCTGAATGACATTTGTTTTACAATTTATTAGCACCATTGCACTATATACCCTTATTTTTACATCAATACTATATAAATACAAAATAATATTTTAAACTCTCACTATATGTAGACATACAAAAGAATAAATAGGATAATTGAACTAGTTAATAATCCCCAAAGGAGGGCTGCTGCCATGATCCGAGACTTAACCACCCATACAGCGATTTTAACTTCCTTTTTATTTATTGCAGGACAGATTTTCAGGAGATACCCCACCGACTTAAATATGTACACAAAGGCTTTGACGGGGATTGTTGCAGGAGTTCTTGGTTCGATCCTGATGATTGTATATTCCATTCCTGTTGGAGATTACGCCCAGATCGATTTGCGGTTTTTCGCCATCGTATTAGCTACCTGGTATGGCGGGGCAATGGCTTCGATTCTTACTGCTATCATTGTTGGCAGCTCCGGAATTTTTTTCTTCGAGTGGAGCGCTTTTTCAATCACGTCCTGTCTCACAATGATTCTCATATCTTTATTCTGTATCTTCTTATCACGGACTAGACTTTCCTCTCTTAAGAAGTCTATAGCAATGAATGTAACAGCGATTGTGGTTGTTATGTTTTCCTTTCACCTTCAAATGGAAGACCGGGATGTATTAAAGCAAATTTATATCGCCATTTTAGCAGCAGGGCTCCCATCCGGATTTTTCCTATCATTCGTAGCTGACTATATTAAAAAATCCAACATTCAATTCCATAATCTTAAGAGCATTTCATCAAAAGACTTTTTAACAGGAATCAATAACGTACGGCGATTTGATGAATTGATGAATGCCAATGTAAAAAAAGCACGAAAAACCGGAAAACACCTTTCCATCCTGATTATCGATATAGACCATTTCAAAATGGTGAATGACACTTACGGCCATCCGGCAGGAGATGCGGTGCTAAAGCAACTGGCGAGGATTCTCGAACGAAACGCACGAAATAAAGAAGAGGTTTCACGGAATGGCGGAGAAGAATTCAGTGTTCTCTTATATGATTGTTCTTTAGAAAAAGCAGGAAAAATGGCAGAGGCCATCCGGCAAGCAATTGAATCAGAAGATTTTATTCTGCCAGACAGTACCGGCATTATGCTGACCTCATCAATTGGGGTCGCTTGTTATCCGGAAAACGTCAATCGTCCGGAGCTTCTCTTTGAAACGGCCGACCGCGGACTATATGCAGCAAAGAGGTCTGGAAGAAACCGAGTGGGCTATGCTGCTGAAGAAGCGGCGGAGCGAAAAACGGAGACAGGACCGTGCATCTAGAACAGTAGAGAGATACCGAAGAAAAAAGCAGGCTGCCTAGTTTTCACCGGCAGCCTGCTCTATTATCACACCATAATTTTGCAAATGTCGTTCGTAAACTCAACCGGATCCTGAATCGGCAGGCCTTCAATGAGAAGGGCCTGGTTGTAAATCAAGCCAGTATATAAAGCAAGCTTTGCTTCATCCTTTTCGAAAGAGTCTTTCAGTGAACGGAAGACCTCGTGATTCGGGTTGATTTCAAGGATTTTGTCCGCCTGGATATTCTGGTTATCCGGCATCGCTTTTAGGATTTTTTCCATTTCGATGGAGATCTCCCCATCAGCTGTCAAGCATACCGGGTGGGACTTCAGACGCTTGGACACGCGTACATCCTTTACCTTGCCTGCAAGAAGCTCTTTCATGCGGCCGAACAATTCTTTGTTTTCCGCGTCTTCTGTTTGGGCTTCTTTTTCTGATTCTGCATCTTCAATTCCAAGATCGCCGCTTGAGATGGATTTGAATTCCTTCTCTTTATAGGACATCAGCATGCGGATCGCGAATTCGTCCACTTCGTCTGTGAAGTAAAGAATTTCGTAGCCTTTATCCGCCACCAGTTCCGCTTGAGGAAGCTTTTCAATGCGCTCGTGGTTTTCACCGGAAGCGTAGTAGATGTACTTTTGATCCTCAGGCATTCTGGATACATAGTCAGCAAGCCTGACAAGCTTCTTCTCCTTGGAGGAATGGAACATAAGCAGGTCTTGAAGATCTTCCTTGTTCGCTCCAAAGTCACTGTATACGCCATATTTCAGCTGTCTGCCGAATGAAGCGTAAAATTTCTCGTACTTCTCGCGGTCTTCCTTCAGCATGCTTTGAAGCTGGCTCTTAATTTTATTTTTAATGTTTTTCGCAATCAGCTTAAGCTGACGGTCATGCTGGAGCATTTCACGCGAAATATTAAGAGACAGGTCCTCTGAATCGACCATCCCTTTAACGAAACTGAAGTAGTCGGGCAGAAGATCCGAGCATTTTTCCATAATCAGGACGCCGTTGGAATATAGCTCAAGACCCTTTTCAAATTCCTTTGAATAGTAGTCGTAAGGTGTTTGCTCCGGAATGAAGAGAATGGCATTGTATCTTACAGCTCCGTCAACGCTGATGTGAACATGTTTGAGAGGCTTATCGAATCCGTAGCGTTTCTCTGCATAGAAGTTCTCGTAATCTTCGTTTGTCAGCTCTGCTTTGTTCTTCCTCCAGATCGGCACCATGCTGTTGACAATCTGCTCTCCAAAAATCTCTTCATACTCGTCCTCGCTGCCCTCTTTCAGCTTGCTTTCCGTCGAATCCATTTTGATCGGGTAGCGGATAAAGTCGGAGTATTTTTTGATAATGGACTTAAGGCGGAACTCGTCCAAATACTCATCATAGCTCTCGTCTTCTGTGTTTTCTTTGATGGTCAGAACAATCTCTGTACCTACTGAATCCTTTTCCGCGGTTTCAATTGTATACCCATCGGCCCCATCAGACTTCCATAGATAGGCTTCCTCGCTGCCGATCGGCTTTGTCAGAACGGTTACCGTGTCTGCCACCATGAAGGCTGAGTAGAAGCCGACACCGAACTGTCCGATGATATCATGGCCGTCTTTTGATTCATTTTCCGTTTTAAACGCAAGAGAACCGCTCTTTGCGATAATCCCAAGGTTGTTCTCAAGCTCTTCCTTCGTCATTCCGATTCCCGTGTCTGAGATCTTTAATGTGCGGCTTTCCTTATCTGCCGTTACTTTTATGTAGTAGCCTTCTTTATTAAACGTTAATGTATCGTCTGTAAGGGCTCTGTAATAGATTTTGTCAATCGCATCACTGGAATTGGAAATCAGCTCGCGGAGGAAAATCTCTTTTTGAGAGTAAATGGAGTTAATCATCATTTCTAACAGTCTTTTGGACTCTGCCTGGAATTGCTTCTTTTCCATAAAAAAATCTCCCTTCTTTCACCTAATATTGTAAACACCTGCTCTATCAGTTTATAAAAATAGCACTCTATCATCAAGAGTGCTAATCAATATTTTTTCATTTCCCTTAAAAACCTTTCTTAAAACTGGAACTGTTTTCAGCTGAAAAGTTTCACAAGCATATATCCAAGTACCGATAAAAGGATGGATCCAAGCAGGGCCGCTATAAAAGTCTTCAATCCTAAAGTGCGGAACGTCTTCACGTCCACATTCATTCCAAGACCCGCCATCGCCATCGCAATCAAAAGGTAAGAAAGGTCCACCATGTTTTTGGCTGCTGCTTCAGGAACCACCCCAAGCGTATTCAGTCCGCTCATCGCAAGGAATCCGAAAATGAACCAGGGAACGATGGATAAGGATCCCTTATAACTACCCGAACGCGGCTTGCCTTTTTGCATAATCAGCCCAATGACAATGGAAGCCGGTACTAATAACGCGACCCTTGTAAGCTTTGCAAGGACCGCACTGTCGATCGCCTGGCCGCCGCCGGCAGCTGCAGCCGCGACGGCATGTGCGACCTCGTGAAGTGTAGAACCGCTAAAAACCCCATATTCAGCCGGGCTGAGATTGAGCAGAGAGTAAAACAGGGTGTAAATTAGTGTGAAAAGAGTCCCGAGCACTGCGATTACGGCTGCACTGATTGCCGTCTCATCGTCGTTTGCTTTAAGCTGCGGGGAAATTGCCGCTATTGCTGCAGCACCGCAAATCGCCGTTCCGCAGGCAGTAAGCAGGCCCAGCTTTTTATCTACGCCAAGCCATTGTGTCAGCCAGTATACAACAAAGAGAGCGAATACGACGTGAATAACGGAGATCGCAAGCACATTCCATCCGGCACTGTACAGATCCGCTAAATTCAGCCTCATACCAAGCAGAATAATGCCGGCCCTTAGCAGCTTTTTGCTTGAAAAAGATACACCTGGGATTAAGTCTTCCTTTACACCGAACACCGCTCTCCATGCCATACCGAGCATTAAAGCGATAACCAACTGTCCCAAAATGGAGAGGAAAGGCAAGACTGATAGATACTTGGCTGCGGCTGCCAAAAACAGCGTCACTCCGATTCCTTTTATCCACCCCAAATTTATATTTTGTTTGATTGGTCTTATCGTTGTTTCCTCCATGATTGCCACTTCCTTATGTTGTTCCTTACACTTTACTGGAAGCTGAACTATTAGTAAAATACATATAAATGATTATATTTATTAGTTTTTATAATAGATAAGGCGGGATGATATGTATTATGATGCACTGAAAACCTTTGTTACACTTGCAGAAGTAAAGAATTTCACGAAAACAGCTGAGCTGCTTCACATTTCACAGCCAAGTGTAAGCCTTCATATAAAAAATCTGGAAAAGGAGTTTCAAACGAAACTCTTTGTCCGGTCGCCAAAATCGTTAAAAATTACTCCGACCGGCGAAATTCTTTACAGCCGTGCCAAACAAATGATCAACATGTATGACCAAACGAAACAGGATATTCTCGAGCACCACCATGATATAAAAGGCAAGCTGACGATTGGTGCGAGCTTCACGATTGGAGAATACATTCTTCCCGCCTTCCTTGTCGAGTTCCAAGCAAAATATCCGAACCTGGATCTTGAGATCATCATCGGCAATACGGAGGAGATTGTTCAATCCGTCCGTTTATTTAAAGTCGACATCGGCCTCATTGAAGGGCAGACCAATGAAAAAGAACTGACCGTTGAGCCCTTCCTCGAGGATGAACTGTTTGTCGTAGCTTCCAACAAACATAAGCTGGCTGGAAAAAGAGAAACCGGCATCGCAGACCTTCACAGTCAATCGTGGGTCACAAGAGAAGTAGGCTCAGGTACACGGGAATACTTGGAGCACGTGATTCGCTCCAACGGATTAAAGGTTCAATCTCTCCTGACCATCAGCAGCAATCAGGGAATAAAAGAGACGATCATAAGCGGAATGGAATCCCTTTCTCTGCTCTCCTATCATGTGATCGAGAGAGATCTCCGGAACAAGGTACTCTCCATTATTCCGTTAAAGGATCACACCTTTAAACGGAAGCTTTCGATGGTGTACTCGCCTGCCATGGAAAGCAAGATGAACGTGGAAGCCTTTATCGAGACGTTGAGGAAGCGATGGAAAAAATAGATTGGACGGGTAAAATCGTGCCGAAGATTTAGGGATTGGTTTTCGATCATGCATCCTTGAACAAGCAACCAGATGAATCAATAATGCAGTTCTCTCTTTGTAAAACATTTGATGAGTAAAAAATCACAAAAAAATTGACCTACCCTTTAGGCAGGTCAAGTGCTTGGTAGGCTAACTGATACTTTCCGCCTTCCGCCACTTCTGAATGATAAAGTGCTTTGAGGGCGAAATTTTTCTCCAGGTCATGTTCTTCCATCATTTCTTTTAAGCGGTGCTGCAGTTCTTTGTTGTCTTTTACCAGCTGTTTCATTTGGCCTTTGAAGTATTTCACTGGACATAACTCCTTCGGGAATTGGATTCTCCAAGTATATCATGCCCGCTCCAGTCCTTTCTCAGCTGCCCGCCACTTTTCCGAAAGTCTTTCAATATGCTGCGGACCTGTGCGGCAGCATCCGCCTATCAGCCGGGCCCCGGCACGGTACCAGTCGTCGGATTCATGATCCAGTTCATGGTCGGACTCATGCCCATGCCACGTTTTGGTAGCGGCATCGTATGCTTCTCCTGAGTTCGGATAGACAATTACCGGTTTTTCGGTCCGGGCGCTGAGTCTTTTAACGGATTCCGCAACAAGAGATGCCGGGGCACAATTGATTCCGATCGAGGCAATCTGGCTGTTTCCATCCAATAGGTCTGCACATTTCTCAAGCGGAGTGCCGTCACTGATCTGCGCATCATTTTTCAAGGAAAAAGACAGCCAGGCATAAGCTTCCGGGAATTCTTTTACGAGCGAGGCTAAAACTCTCGCTTCCTGAAGAGAAGGAATCGTTTCAATGGCCAGCACATCCACACCCGCTTCTATTAAGGCTGCCATTCTAGGACGATGAAATGCAGCCAGCACTTCATCTGTCACACCATAGTTTCCTCTATACTCTGATCCATCAGCAAGATAGGCTCCATAAGGGCCAATCGATGCTGCAACAAGCGGTTTAGGACGGTTCGCCTGCTCATTCCCCTCCCAAAAATCGTCTCTTGCCTTCTTAGCGAGCTGCACCGTCTTTTTGATAAGATCCAGTGCCACCGCTTCTTCCATTCCCCGCTTTGAAAATCCATCGACCGTTGCCTGGTAGCTTGCCGTAATTGCGCAGTCAGCTCCAGCACGGAAATAATCTGTATGAACCTGATAAATCAATTCAGGATTTTCGAGCAGCACCTTTGCCGACCACAGGGGATCATCTAAGTGACAGCCATGGCGCTCGAGCTCTGTAGCAAGAGCGCCATCAAGAATCATGACGGGATAGGCAGCTAAAATCTCTTCAATTGGATTGAGTTTTTTCGGCATAAACTTCGCCCCTCTTCTTCATAGTCTGGGTTACATAGTAGCTTCCGTAGCAAAACAGGATAAAGGGAATGCCGCAATAAAGGGCAATCCTCTGTGTCGGATCAAAGGCGATTCCGATCAGTGACGCGAGACAAAGGACGAAAGATGCAATCGGCACGAATGGATAAAACGGTGTCCGGTATCCCAAGTCCTCTACCGATTTCCCCTGCCTGATATATTGCCTTCTAAAGAAAAACTGAGACGCGCTGATGCTCATCCAAACTGCCACGACAGCAAGACCAGAAATTGAAACAAGGACGATGTAGACCGTGTCCGGTGCAATGACACTTGACAGCAGGGCCAAGCCGCCTCCGGCCATACTGAGAAGAAGCGCATTTAACGGCACGCCGCGCTTCGTTACTTTTGCAAAAACAGGGGAGATCGTTTTCTTATCCGCGAGGGACCAGAGCATTCTGGACGCCGCATACAAACCAGAGTTGGCGGCGGATAAAATGGCGGTCAGGATAACAAAATTCATCACATCCGCAGCATAAGGAATTCCGATTCTCTCGAAAACCGCCACAAACGGGCTTTTCAGCACACCGGCATCCGAGGAAGGCAGCAGCGCAGACAGGACAACAATCGTTCCAACGAAAAAAATAATCAATCGCCACACCGTTGTCCGAATCGCCTTAGGTATGGTTTTTTCCGGATTCGCCGTTTCTCCGGCAGCGATGCCGATCAGTTCTGTCCCCGAATAGGCAAAATTCACAGCAAGCATCGTCATCAGAACGGCAAACGCTCCATTCGGGAACAAGCCTTCATTTGTGAAGTTTGACAGAAAAGGCGCAGGTTCAGAATCAGCCAGAGGAAGAATCCCGATAACGGCAGCTCCACCCAAGATGATGAAGATTACGATGGCTGCCACCTTCACAGAAGAAAACCAGAACTCTGATTCTGCAAAAAATTTAACGGTCACAGCATTTAATACAAGGATCAAAACCGCAAACAGCGCACTCCAGATCCAAACATTAACGGATGGAAACCACCGCTGCATCAGCAGTCCGGCCGCCGTAAACTCCGATCCGAGTGCAACCGTCCACGTCAGCCAGTACAGCCAGGCAACCGTGTACCCTGTTGCAGGCCCAATGTATTTAGCAGCGTAGCTGTGAAAAGCCCCTGTTTCAGGCATATGTACCGATAGCTCTCCCAGACAAAGCATAACAAGGTAAACGACCACCGCACCGACAAGGTAGGAAAGCAGTGTGCCTAATGGCCCTGCTTGCTGAATGGTGTAGCCTGTACTCAGGAATAATCCGGTCCCAATTACACCTCCGAGTGAAAGCATAATAAGATGTCTTGATTGCATTTTCCGCTGAAATCCAGTCTCTCTCTCCATCTTGACTCTCCTTTGTTCCACACCCAGAAAAATGAAAAACGCACCCTTTTCGCAAAGAGTGCGTGACTGACAAATAAAAGAACAAGCTTATCTATCAGGCTATTCACCCGCTGGAATTAGCACAGTGTCTGTACAGACCTGCTGCTGAGGCTTCAAAGGGCCAGTCCCTCCACCTCTCTGGATAAGAAATTATTTTTTTATAACACTATCAATCTATCAGAAAATTGTCAACATTTCTTCAAAAATAGGTACGAACGGGGAACAGATTGCCTTTTTAGATTCTTTTCAAAAACTCCAACTTCAATTTCGTCGCACCAAACCTGTACGATAAAAGCCGGTCTTCCTTCCCCAGGAAAACCGGCTTTCTTATTTTATAATTCCGGAAAGAATCAAATCCCAAACCATTCTAAATTCCGCATCTATATCCGGGGAGGCCCATTCTTTTGCGTGTGCCGGATGATGAAATTTAGCTGTAGCGATGAAGATGCCTTTAGCAGCTGTCTCAGGATCAGCGGATTTGAACTCGCCATTTGCCATTCCTTCTTTAACAATCGGAATGATCTGGCCAACCAATTCACTAATATGAGCGGTTATCACATCTACTGACTCTTCAGCTAGAGAAGTGTACATGCTAAACAGCTCAGGATCTTCCTTTACGAGTGAGTGCTTAATGCCAATCAATGTTTCCACCCACAAAAGGAGCCGTTCCGTTGATGAGCATTCTTTCTTGAAAACTTTCTTCAGGGGCTGAATGATGCTGTGGAGCCACCTCTCAGCCACCGCTTCCCTCAGCGAAGCTTTGCTTGGATAATGGCGGTATATCGTTCCGTGGCTAATATTCAAGGCCCGGGCTACATCTACCACGCTTGTTTTCTCTGGTCCAAAACGGCGCAGCACTTGTTCCGCCGCATCCAGGATTTCTTCTTTTGTTAATTGCTCTGCCATTCTTTATTCGACTCCCAGCATTCCCATTTGTTCAGCTGCATAGCGTGTCCCGGCTACCGCTTCAGCAGGAACCGCCTCTTCAATTCTGGCCAGATCCGCTTCAGTGAGCTCAAGATTCAAGGCACCAAATGCATCTTGAAGCTGGGAACGTTTTCGGGCACCGATCAGCGGAATAACATCCTCGCCTTTAGAAAGAACCCATGCGATCGCAAGCTGTGCGACATTTGCTTGTTTTTCTTCGGCAATTTCACGCAGTTTTTCTACAAGAGCCAGGTTCTTGTCCAGATTTTCTCCCATAAAGCGCGGAGCAAAAGAACGGAAATCTGGAGCGCCTTGACGATCCTTGGACCACTTGCCGCTCAGCAATCCCCGGGATAAAACACCGTAAGCAGACAAGCTGATTCCAAGCTCCCTTATAGTCGGGAGGATTTCTTTCTCAATTCCGCGGCTGAATAAAGAATATTCGATTTGAAGCCAGCTGATCGGATGAACCTTGTGTGCCCGGCGTATAGTTGCAGCATTTGCCTCTGAAAGGCCGATGTGCTTCACATATCCGGCTTTGACCATATCTGCCATTGCGCCTATGGTCTCTTCAATCGGCACATTCGGATCAACCCGTGCAGGCTGGTATAAATCAATGTAATCCGTACCAAGCTTCTGAAGGGTCTGTGCTAAATTATTTTTCATTGCCTCAGGCCGGTTATTCATCCCGATCCAGCCGCCATCCGGAGATCTGAGCACTCCCGTTTTTACTGCGATGAATGCATTCTCCCGCTTCTTCCCCTGTAAAGCCTCCCGGAGCAAAAGCTCATTATGGCCGGTTCCATAAAAGTCTCCTGTATCCAAAAGGGTTATTCCTTTTTCTAATGCTTCATGAATTGTCGCAATGCTTTCGTTTCTGTCCGCTGCACCGTAAAGATCCGACATGCCCATTAATCCTAAACCGATTTTCGATGCACCAATTTTTATATTTTCCATTTTGAGACCTCCCATTTGTTTGTTTATAGTGTCATCATAACAAAACAAAAAACGAATGACAAATATTATTTTTTGTCATTCGTTTTTACATCAATGTTCTAAGCACCAGACCTAATCAAATCTTTCCATAAAGAACATTTAAAAGATTACCTAAAAACAAATCGGGGTAATTGGCATTTACAGGATGAAAAAAGCAGCGTGTTTAGAAATTTCGGGTTCATCCGAATTTTTGCTTGGAGGGATAATCATGGCAATGCTAACTGTTGGTAATGAAAACGATGCACCAATTGAAACTTATTATGAAGATCAAGGAACGGGGAAACCTGTCGTACTGATTCACGGATGGCCGCTTAGCGGGCGTTCTTGGGAAAAGCAGGTGCCTGCTTTAATTGATGCAGGCTATCGAGTCATTACATATGACCGCAGAGGATTTGGAAAATCCTCGCAGCCTTATAGCGGCTATGAATATGATACATTCGCAGCCGATCTGAACAAATTGCTTGAGCACTTAGACCTTCGTGAAGCGGCACTTGTCGGTTTTTCAATGGGCGGCGGAGAAGTAGCACGCTATATAAGCACATACGGAACAGAACGGGTGAGCAAAGCGGTTTTCGCCGCAGCCGTCCCTCCTTATCTGTACAAGGCATCGGATAACCCCGATGGAGGTCTTGATGATGGGGCAATTGAAGAGTTCCAAAACGGAGTAAAGGGAGACCGGATCGCGTTTCTTGATACGTTTACTCACAACTTCTTTGCAGCCGGAGACAAGACAGACCTTGTCAGCGAGCCGTTCCGTCTCTATAACCGGGATATTGCAGCAATGGCGTCTCCAAAAGGCACCCTTGACTGTATCGCAGCGTTCGCTAAAACCGATTTTCGGGGCGACTTGGAGAAAATAACCGTCCCAACACTCATCATTCATGGGGATTCAGACGGGACTGTACCGTTTGAAGTGAGCGGCAAGCGTACCCATGAAACGATTCCAGGAAGTGAGCTTGTTGTGATTGAAGGCGCTCCTCATGGCTTCAACGCTACGCATGCCGAGGAATTTAACCGGGGTTTAATCAACTTCCTCAATTCTTAAAATGAATAGCAATAATGAGCCAAAAAACCAGTTTGATTGGCAAACTGGTTTTTTTCTTTGCTGTTTTCCATATCCACGCTCCTCTGTCTTAAGCTATAGTCAAAAGAGATCATCACGAACAAGGAGGAGCAGGATGAACGAAACACCTGTATTGCAAATCGAAAATGTCAGTAAGAGGATTAAGCATCACCAAATCCTTTCAAACGTCAGCCTGACCGTGAAAAAAGGTGAAATTCTCGGTTTGCTGGGCCCAAACGGCTCCGGTAAAACGACCATGATCCGATCCGTTCTCGGACTTGTTTCCTTAAACGCCGGGGAAATATCCATCGGCGGCTATTCCATAAAAAAGGACTTTGAGAAAGCCGTCAGCCTCGCTGGTGCCATTGTAGAGAATCCGGAGTTTTACAATTATATGAGCGGTTATTATAACCTCGTTCATTTTGCAAACATGAGCGACCCAATCGGGAGAGGCAGAATTGCGGAAGTCGTAGATTTGGTGGGATTGGGAGAGCGAATTCATGATCCGGTCCGCACCTATTCGTTAGGCATGCGGCAGCGGCTTGGTATTGCGCAGGCGGTCCTCCATAAACCGCAGCTGCTGCTATTGGATGAACCAACAAATGGTCTAGATCCATCCGGTATACGGGAACTTCGCGAATACCTGAAAAATCTGCGGGACAAAGAGAATGTAGCCATTGTCATTTCCACTCATCTGCTAAAAGAAGTAGAAGACATGTGTGACAGAGTGGCGATAATCAAAAAAGGCGAGATTCTGTCCGTTCAAAATGTTCGATATGAGGCTAGCGATTTGCCAATTCGTGTCCTATTCGAGGTAAATCAACCTCTTGAGGCGGAGGAAGCAGCAAAAGCCTACTCTCCAGCACCTGTGCCCGGCGGTCTGGAATTCCTCGTGAGGCGAGAGGAAATTCCGCTCATCAACAGGACACTCACAGAAAACGGAATTGACGTCTTCGCCATCCATCCAAAACGCAAAAACTTAGAGGAATCATTCCTCGAGCTTATAGAGGAGGCAACGGAATGATCCGGCTGTTAAAAAACGAACATATGAAAATCTTTTTGAAAAAAGGAAGCTGGGCACTGGCGATCGGACTCGCTGTGATCTGCTTCGTCATGGCTCTATTTATGAAGAAAATGCTGGCTGGTGCGGGAGTAGAGGAGAATTATCTCGGATTCCTATCGTTCAGCACCGGTTTTTTAGGTATGCTCCCTTTTTTCACCGTCGCAATTGCCGGCGCCATCGTAGCGAGCGAATTTGAACGGGGAACGATTAAATTTTTATTGATTAGAAAAGCGACCCGTTCAAAGGTTCTTCTTTCTAAGTACATAACAACGGTTCTTTTCAGTGTTTATATCGTTCTATTGTATTTTTTTCTATCTGTCTTTCTCGGAATGCTCTTATTCGGGTTTCAAAACGCCGCAGAAAGCGGTCCGCTCTTAACAACTGCTTTAATCGATTACGGTGACTGTCTGATTGAAACGATCATTACGGCGACTTTTGCCTTTATGCTCTCAGCCGTTTTCAGAAGCACGGTCCTTTCTGTAGGATTGACTTTCATTATCCTTCTTGCAGCCAAAAGCGCTGTTCAGCTACTTGCCCATTACGATGTGGCGTGGGGGCGGTTTTTGCTGTTTTCCAATACGGGTTTCGGTCAATATGCAAGAGGAAATGTACCGCTATTTGAAGGCATGAGCCCCTTATTCACCCTATTGGTATTGCTGTTTCATTTTATATCTTTTCTTGGCTTGGCTTGGGCTGCTTTTGTGAAAAGGGATGTAGCGAATTAATATGTATGATAGCCCTTTCAAAAAATATTTTCAGGTTATTTACGAATTGGGATAATTAGAGTACACTAGGTTCAGATGTTAATTGATAATGAGTATCATTATTATGAGGTGAACCACGATGAACCTAAACCAAATTCAACAGAATGAAACATTTAAAATACAGGATTTAACCGAGCTCCATCCATTTGTTAAACGCCGTTTGAAGGATCTGGGCGTTTACGAAGGAAAAGAGGTCAAAGTGATCCGCTATTGTCCGCTTGGAGGGCCATGCCTATTGGAGTGCTCCGGACAAAGGGTCGGCATTCGCAGAAAGGACACGTTCTGCATTAAAGGGGCTCGTCTTTCATGAATACGGCACTGTTTGGCAATCCGAATACAGGAAAAACCTCTTTATTCAATCAAATCACCGGTTCTTACGAATATGTAGGAAACTGGAGCGGCGTAACGGTTGATAAAAAGGTCGGCAAGATTAAAGACTCCATGCAATCTTTGATTGACTTGCCCGGTGTCTATTCCCTTAATCCTCTTTCCAATGATGAGAGAGTCGCATCCATTGCTCTTCTTCAGGAGGAAGCGCAGCAAATTCTCAATATCGTCAACGCCAATCAGCTCGAAAGAAGCCTTTATTTAACGATTGAGCTTTTAGAAACGAATCTTCCTCAAGTCGTGGTATTGAATATGATGGACCTAGCTGAAAAGCGCGGCATATCCATTCATTTAGAGCGTCTCGGTGAACTGCTTGGTGTGAAGAGCTATTCAGCTGTTGCCCGCAAAGGACATGGCTGTGAAGAGATTACCCAGCTGTTTAAAAACGAGCCGCTTCATTCGTCTGCTCCCTTTATGATTTCCTACCATCCAATCATTGAAGCGGCTATTGCACGCATGCTTACTGAAATAGGTGAAGAAGGAAACATGAAAAAGCGCTGGGTCGCGGTTCAATATCTGATGAACAATGAACTCATTCAGCTGGAAATGAACAAGAAGTTTCCGGGACTCAGCCGAATAAAGGAAGAAGCTGAGGAACAGCTTTTCAAAGCAGCAGGCCATTCTGCGGAAGATGATATGTACAAAACAAGAAATGCCTTTATCACCCAATTGGTTGAGCAGGTGACCGAACAGCAGGGTCAGCGCGAAAGCCTTCCTTTGACCGCCTGGATAGACAAAATTGCGATTCATCCAGTTTTGGGCATTCCCTTTTTCCTTCTCATCCTGTTTGCGGTTTTCCAGCTGACGTTTGATTGGCTTGGAACCCCCATCTCCGATATGCTGGATTCCTTTTTCACAGGTCCTTTAACCAGTGGAGCTCAGCTGCTATTGAACAGCATCGGTGCCACACCGTTCATCAAGGCTGTTGTCCTTGATGGAATTATTGCGGGTGTAGGCGGCGTTCTCGTATTCGTCCCGCAAATCTTTATTCTGTTTTTCTTTATTTCCTTATTGGAGGATTCCGGATATATGGCCCGGGTTGCTGTTGTGATGGACCGCCTGATGGAATACATCGGACTGAACGGAAAAGCGTTCATCCCTCTTGTCATCGGTTTCGGATGCAATGTTCCGTCCATTATGGCAGCGAGAACGATTGAACAGCCAAGGGAACGATTGCTGACCATTCTCGTGTCGCCGTTCATGTCCTGTTCGGCAAGACTATCCGTATACGCTCTGTTTGCGGCAGCCTTTTTTGAGAAAAACCAGGCACTGATCGTCCTTTCCCTGTACGTTCTCGGGATCGTAGTCGCAATGATCGTCGCAAAAATTCTTTCGCTTTTCCTGAAAAATGAAAAATCCTATTTTGTTATGGAGCTGCCTCCATATAACGCTCCGCAAATGCGGCAGCTGCTGAAAAGTACATGGGACAAAGGAAAAGGGTTTGTGCGAAAAGCAGGAACGTTCATTTTGGGAGGAACCGTCTTTATTTGGCTGTTTTCTTACCTTGGACCTGGAGGAGCAGACGTTCCAATCGACGAAAGCTTTATGGCGATTGCGAGTGGCGCTGTAGCTCCTATTTTCGCTCCGCTTGGATTTGCAACCTGGCAGGCGGTTTCTGCGCTCATTACCGGCTTCCTTGCGAAGGAAGTGGTCGTGGCAACCATGAATATCCTGTATCACGTACCGGATGGACAAACGATGGCAGGGCTTTTGCCAAACTATTTCACACCGCTCTCAGCCTATACATTCCTTGTGTTTATTCTGCTGTACACACCATGCCTGGCAACAGTCGCCATCATGAAAAAAGAAACGGGCAGCACAAAGATCACACTGTTCTCGATTGGCTATTCGTTTGCCATCGCCTATATCGTGGCCCTTGCGGTTTATAAAGCAGGGCAATTTATCGTATAAGAGGAGGTTTCCGATATGATCGCAAGCATCATCTTAGGACTGCTCATTTTTGGATACGCCACATGGATGGTTGTCTCCTTTTTCAAAAAAAGCCGCCAGGGAAAATGCGGCACATGCGCTTTAAATAAATCCTGCAAATCCGGCTGCTCGATTGTGACGGCAGAGGAACGCGGAGATTTGCTGAAGCATTCCAACGGAGGATGAACATAAAGAAATAGAATATATAAAGGTTGTTTAAGAAGGAATTATTTAAGTTAGTAATGTCCATATAATAGATTAATAGTAAAAAAGGAAAGTAACTTGTTACTTTCCTTTTTTACGTTTAATATGTTTTGATTTTTGATGGACCAGTCCGTATCCAATAACCTTTGGCAGATGAATCTCCTATATCAAAACTTTGAGTATATTTATATTTCGTGGTTATAATTATCCCTTTTGCCTTCTTTTGATTTACAAGTTTTAACTTCTGAGCAAAGTCCTTTTTTTCTGCAGCCGTGAGTTTATTTAACCCCATTAATGTTGCTCCTCCTATAAACCCATATAACCCTGCTTTCTTAGCACTACTTTTGGCTAGAGCACTTACATAAGCTAAAAACCCTCCATCGACAGCTTTATTATTTGTTAAGCTATTCAATAAGGCGGCGTTATTAAATTTAGTTTGCAATTGGCTTTTACTCATTTTTATTTGTACTGTTTTTACGTCACCAAATTTTAACTTTGCTGCTGAGACATTCGTTTGACCAATTAGCAGAAAACACAAAGCACAGCTTAATGCAATAACAAGAATTTTTTTCATAGTTATCCTCCTTTTTCTATTATATTATCCTATTTTATGGAATTTAAAACAGGTAAAACTACTCAATTTGATAGATATTGACATTGCTAGCGGTCTTTCGACCTAATTCAAGCTTTCCAAAAGCAAAAAAAGGAGGGGAAGTGCACCTCCTTTTATTAATTTATTGATGATTTCTATCTAATCATTCATGTAGCACCACATGGAAGATCTGACTTACGATCGGCTCCATAAGGATTTTCCGGATTTATATGTAATAGGAATGGGAACAGAAGTGGACGTTTGTGATGACGCTGCGGACCTTATTTCATCCGTTCGTAAAGGATTCCAAATTCTGTGCAATTTCACTCCCTATCTCGTTCAACGCCGCTTTTGTCCCGTATTTCCCATGGCTTTGGCCATTTTTATCCTGTCCCCCGCCTAACCCAAGGAATTGCTCGGACGGCTTAAAATGAAGGCCAAGCAGCGGAATTCCAAGCCTCGAATGAAAGCCAAGCTGATAGGCTGCGCTTGGGTAGGGTTCCATCGCTTTCGGCGGATCAAATTCAATCCCAGGTTCGACCCTTTCAAACAGAGCGCAGTGCTCTCTCCCTAGAAGAATGACCATGCCGGGCCTTAAAAACTCGAGCTTTTCCTGCAAAAACTCCCGTGAAAAATCAGAACCGAGCAAACTAAGCTTTTCTTTAATCCTCCCCATATGCGTACGTGTTGCAAAAGGGAAAAAGTCCGAATGAACCACGTTTTGAAGATGGGGAGATCCGTAAAAAGAACCGCCCATTCCATTTAAGAAACCTTCCAGCTTCGCTCCCCCGGGTTTGCCAAACCATGTCCGGTACGCTTTTCCCTCCTTAAAATACGATTGATAGAACTCAATCGCAGACTCTAACTGAGCCTCATCCTTCGCATACTCGGCTAATGATCGTCCCTCTTCCCGAATATGAAATCTTGCCAGGTCCCCAAGCAGCAGCTGATCGTTCTGATTGAGAAATTCCTTTGGAGACGGATTGGTGGCCATGGTCACCCAGCTGCCCGGAACCGCCTCCCCGAGCCAGACAACCGGTGTGGCTCTTTCGATGAACTCATGAGAAATCGGGGTCTGGAGCAGTTCTTCCTGGTACATGGAAGCTCTGGCTAGCAGTGATTTCGCCTTTGTTAATCGATCATCTGAGAGAGAGATTAAGCTCACTTATTTTCGCCTCCTTTTTCGGAAAGGTCTATAAACCATCTCCTAAAGGAATGCTTTTTAAACCAGATGAACTCTCCCTATAAAATTGAATGAGTAGTGACACACTAAAAAGCACTTATTGAAGCAAAGGACGTGTCAGGAATGGATTTTTATCAAAGCCAGGAAACGCTCACCATCATGGAATGGGTTCTGCGGTCGGTTATCGGTTTTGTCTTTTTAGTGATTGTCGCAAAAGTATTAGGCCAGCGCACCATTTCCCAGCTGCGGCTGCTCGATTTCGTCATTGCCTTAGTCATCGGAAATATCATTGCACACCCCTTATCTGATCAGCACTTGGGATTGCAGGGCTCAATTGTTTCCACGATTGTATTAGTCGCCTTGTATAGTCTGGGTATTCAGCTGAACCTTAAGTGGCCTGGTTTTAGAAGATTCATTAATCATAAATCCATTACCGTCGTAGAAAATGGTGAAATTCTTAATAAGGGATTAAAAAAAGCAAGAATTTCTATTGATGTGCTTTTGGAGGAATTAAGAGAAGATAAAGTAGACGACGTAAAAAAAGTAGCATTAGCCATTTGGGAAGCAGATGGGAAACTATCCGTATTTTTGCATCCGGATTACGAACCCCTTACACCCGCTTCCCTTAAGCTAAAATCGGAGCCATTTGACTTTCCCAGAACGATAATTATGGAGGGAAGGGTGCTATCCGAGGTATTACGCCAGCTGCACAAGGAGGAAAGCTGGGTGATCAGCCGTTTGGAAAGCCTTTATCAAGCGGAGGTTCAGCATGTACTGCTTGCAACCTTGGATGGTAAGGAACAGCTGAAGGTATTTTTATATCATTGAGTTTTGGGCAGCTCAATCTCCTTTACTTTCTGGCGCATTTCTTCAGTCCACCATGCTCCGCAATCATCCGATACGACGCAAGCCGCACATGCATCCAGGTCGTAGACCATCATCCCAGTGATCGGAGGGGAATAAAGATGCAGTGTAACTAAATCAGTCCCTCCTGCAGACTTCATCTTATGCACCCCTTTCCTTGGTGCATAAAACAACTTCCCCTCTTGATGGATCTCTTCAAATAACTCAGACGGCCACCCCTTTTCGCTCACTTCATATACGGTGTTAAGAGACGTTCCATTCAGCACTTGAATCCATCCTTGTGAATTTCCATGATCATGGGGAGCACACTCCACCTGCGACCAATTCATAACGAGTAATTCGACTTCATCATTTTGAAAGATAAGCTTGCGGTAGTAAGGATTTCCATCCGCTGATTTCAGCATTGGGGCCACCTCTTCAAGCTTGACATCCAATTTTTGCAGAACTTCCTTCAATTCTTTCTTGGAAGGCTTCTTTAAAGAATGGAATACGTTCATGGTCTTATCCTTAAGCTTCATGAATTTCTCCTCCTTAAGCAGAGCTCATTCCTTCATACTTATGATTCCTAATAGAACGCTTATGAATAAACTTCACTCTATACCCTCAGCAAATCCCGTATATCCTCTTCCGTCAGCGTAAACGGCATTTTCTCATCCAGATCCACGATTTCTTTAATAAGCTGCCGCTTTTTATCCTGCAGCTCGTTCATTTTCTCCTCAATCGTGCCGCGTGTGACAAGCTTGATGACGTTTACTGTGTTCGTCTGTCCCATCCGGTGCGCACGGTCAGCGGCCTGTTCCTCCACCGCTGGATTCCACCATGTATCAAAGTGAATGACGGTGTCCGCGCCTGTTAAGTTCAAGCCTGTACCGCCCGCTTTCAGTGAAATGAGAAAAAGATTCCGTTCGCCTGCATTAAACCGGGTACACAGTTCAACCCTTTCCGCGAGTGCGGTTTGGCCATCCAGATAGAAATACGGCAAGCCCTGAACCGCTAATGCTCGTCCGATCATGTCAAGCATGGAGGTGAACTGGGAGAAGATCAGCACTCTTCTACCTGAGAGGCGGGCCTCCTCCAGGATGTTCATGAGCTGATCAAATTTCGCCGACCCTCCGCTGTATCCGTCAACGAACAGGGATGGATGACAGCAGATTTGCCGCAGCCGTGTAATTCCGGCTAAAATCTTAATCTTGTTTTTTTGAATGGTCTCTTTATCCAAGTGCTTCAGGGTATCGTGGCGAAGCTTTGCCAGGTAGGCCGCGTACAGCTTTTTCTGCTCGGGGAGCAGCTCGACGATTTCCATCGACTCAATTTTCTCAGGAAGCTCGGAAAGCACGTCCTCCTTCATTCTGCGGAGCATAAAAGGACGAATTCGCCTTGCGACCTTTTTCCTTGTGAGCGTGCTGTATTCCTTCAACCCCATTAACAGCTCCGGAAAGACAACATGGAAGATCGACCAAAGTTCTTCCCGCGAATTCTCCACAGGTGTTCCTGTCAGCGCGAACCGGTGATCGGCCTGAATCCTTTTGACAGCTCTTGCCGTCTGTGTGATTGGATTTTTAAAGGCCTGCGCTTCATCAAAAAAGACCGTATGGAAAACCCGTTTTTCGTATTCGTGTATATCCCGTCTCACAAGCGGATAGGACGTGATAAGGACATCTGCAGCTGCATCATCCCGGAAACGGTCCGCTCTCTCCGTCCGGCTGCCGTCCATGATGATGGCCTCGATTTCCGGTGCAAACGTGCCGATTTCATTTTTCCAGTTATACAGCAGGGAAGAAGGGCAAACAATCAGGACCGGCCTTTTTAACCGGCGGATTTCAGGAAGAACGGACACGATATACGCAATGCTTTGCAGCGTTTTCCCAAGCCCCATATCATCCGCAAGAATCCCTCCAAATCCGTTCCTGGCGAGTGATTTCATCCACCGGTATCCGTTTTTTTGGTAATCCCTCAGAACAGATTCCAGCTTCTCGGGAACAGCAAATTCCAGCTCATCCGGGTGGAGAAGACCGTTCAGCAGCTGCTGAACCGAGTCCTCGAGCGTCAGTGTATCGGAAACTTTAATGGAATCCAGAAGCTGAAGCCCTTTGATCAGTGGGACTTCAAGCTCTTTTTCCCAGTCCTCCGCCTGTACCGGCATCGCTGTTAAGAATCGGTAAATCTCCTCATATTCCCGTGTTTCAAGGGAAAGCAGAGCCCCGCTTCGCAACCGGTAATATTTCCGCTTTTCATCCAGTGCCGCCAGAACATCGCGGATTTCTTTTTCCGGGATTCCGTCCATTTCAAACTTAAACTCCAGCCAGTTCGTGCGCTCCCGTTTAGCCTCCACCTTGATTCTCGGTCCTGCCGTCTCTTTAAAAATCCGGCTTCGAACGGCAGTCGTAGCATGCACCTGGACAAACTTTTCAAGCTTCGGCAGTACATGATACAAAAACTCATACTCCAAAAGCTCATTTTGCAGATAATAGCCGCTGTCCGTCCGGGCAAACGAGCTTTCCTCCATCAGCTTGAGGATCAGATCCTCCTTCTCCGAATCGCGGATAACCCTTGACAGAGCGCGCACTTCCTGTTCGTCGAGAGGATTAAAAACAATATTTCCGTAATGAAATTCAAGACCTGCAAGCAGCCGGTTTTTCACTCTGTCCAAATAGAGTTTGGCTGTTAGCGATGCTTCAGCCATCCGTTTGGAAATCGTCTCTGAAACGGCAACCTCCCCGAGCTTTCGGAGCCCTGGAACCACTTTTTCCAGATAAAGATTGACCTGCTGCGGAGGAATGGGAATCGTGTTTTTTCCTGAAGCATCAATGACCCGTTTCAGTTCAGCCAAGCGTTCAAAATTTTCCGTCCCCAGCTGAAACAATACTCCTGTAGATAAAACCGATTGGTAGGGCTTCAAGAAAATCAGGTCTTGCAATCCACCCGCTTTCAGCTCATACCCTCTGCCTTCTTCGTAAAAATCAAATTGAAGCGGCAGGACGCCTTCAGATAGACGAAGACCCGAATAGATTTCCCCGTTGACCTCAAGCTCTGCAAAAGGCGCTCTCATAAGGGATGGGAGAAGCAGACTCCATGAAAAAGGAGAAAGGAGCAGCTGATGGCTTTCCTTTTCAGCCGTCTCATTTTGTACAACCTTAAAAAGCTGCTGAATCACAGCATCTGATTCTTTCGTAAAACAATGAGACAATGGATCAAACTTGAAGTGGGACGTAAGCTGGAAGGGCTGTCCGCTTATGATGTTTTCCAGAAAGGCCTTCATCTTCCGGACTTTTACCGATTCAACAGTGAGTTCCAGTGCAAGCAGAAGCTCACCGTCTTCCCTTTGAACCGGCTTGCACGTAAACACCGCATTCAGTACGGTGCGATTTTCAAAGTAGTTCTGCTCCCCTGTTTTACGGTTTTGCCGGTCCTTGAAGGCCGTCAGCAATTCCTCCGTCAAGGCATAGTCAGGAACGGCGGGTGCCTCTCCCTCCGCTTGGATCTCAGGAACCGTCCCGATTGTCTGATGTTCATCAATCGTCAGCAAGACCGCCGCTATGTGCTGGCATTGCTGCTTAAAGGAAATAAGCTTCGGACAGCTGCATGCTGCATGGAACGTACCATCAGGTTCCACCGTGACCGAAACGCGGAAATCCTCCGTACTCTGAACGGTCGCGTGACAGCCATTCTCGCGGTACTCCTGGAACTTCACTTTATTGGAACGGCGCAAGGAATCTCCGCTCTTAAGGGAGACCTGTCCGCACAGTTTTTCGATAATTTTTTTGTTTAGCTCTATTTTCAAAGCAAAGGCTCCTTAAAGAAAGATTTCAATCGTGCATGCTATACTTTACCTACCATTTTAACAGAGGAGGAAAGAAAGATGAGGATGGGAATCATCGGACTTGGCGACATCGCCAAAAAAGCGTACCTGCCCGTGCTATCGGAAAGAAAAGATCTAGAGCTTGTGCTTTGTACGAGGAATCAGGACACGCTGCAGCATCTTGCCCAGGTCTACAGACATGCGGAAACGGCTCAGACAGTGGACGAACTGCTGACTAAGAACATCGATGCCGCTATTGTCAGTACTGCGACAGAAGCGCACGTAGAGACGGCGGAAAAGCTGCTAGAAAACGGAATCAGCGTCTACATAGACAAGCCTGTATCTTTGGATTTCAGCGAAACAAAAAGAATCGCAGAGCTCGCTGAAAAAAGCGGCAAGATCGCGATGACCGGCTTCAACAGAAGATTCATCCCCCGTGTCAAAGAGCTGAAAGAACACGGCAAAGCAAGCCTGATTTTGATGCAGAAAAATCGGTTTGCCTCCCCTGATCATGTCCGAAGATTTGTCGTAGAGGACTTTATCCATGTGGTCGATACCCTCCGGTTCCTGATGGGGACAGAGGTAAAGGATGTAAAAACAGAGTTCATGGAAAATGAAGGTCTTCTGGATCACATCATCGTTCAGCTGATTGGAGACGGCTGCACGGCGATCGGAATCATGAACCGAAATGGCGGCGTGACGGAAGAAATCATTGAATACTCGGCCGGCCGGCATAAATATATAGTAAACAGTCTTGTCGAAACGACCCATTTCCATAATAAAAACATCAGCGTGACGAAGTTTGGTGACTGGGAGCCGACTCTGTTCAAGCGGGGATTCTATCAGATTATGGATCATTTTATTGAATGTGTGCGGGAAAATCGTGTTCCGAATCCTTCCATTAAGGATTCACTCATTACCCATGAGATTTGCGAGAGAATTGTGAGACAGATTGATTCGCAAGCCTAATTCAAAGCATTTAAAAGAAGCAGGCCAATAAAGACCGGTCTGCTTCTTTTGCTTACAAACTCAAATCAACATAAAATGGCGGTTCCGCGCCGAGAATGCGGGCATACAGAATCAATTGTCCTTTATGATGCGCCTCGTGGCCAATCAGACGGTAGAGCATATCTTCAGTCGGTTCCGTCAGTTTAAAGAGATCAATGGTTGTTTCGCTGTTTAAATCTTCATCTGTAAGCGACGCGAGGATCTCTTCATGTACGTTTGTGAGCTCTTCTAAAAGCTTGCGGGCTTCCGATAGTGTTTCCGGAACAGGAGGGATATCCATTTCCCGCCCCTCGATTGGAGCCAGGAAGAACTCCGGAGTCCAGGCGAGGTGATGGACGAGTTCGATCACCGTCATCCCTTCCTTCCAAGGACGCCACGAACCGCTTGATTCAGGGAATACCGCTGCGAGTTGGATCAAAGCATTTCGATGCATTTTCCAGCGTTTCATCGCTTTCTGAGCTGATATTCGTTCATCGGACATCATAATTCCTCCCTTTAAAAAAGTTTTGCCATCAAGGCATTATTTTGTTTTACCCCTTAACCTCGAAAATCCTTCTCACCTTCACCCACCCGTTCGCCGTCCACCCGATAAATTTACCATACTCCGTTATCATTTACTCATCACATACTTGTGCAGTTAAATAAAGCCCCTTACAACGGCAGGATTAGTCATCCCTCTGCTTGGCCAAACAGACGTGAACCTTGCATTGGTCGTTCTTGCAACCGGAGCGGGAAGCTTGATTGCGTCCCACGTAAATGACGCTGGATTCTAGATGTTCAAGTAATACTTTGGATTAACGATGAAAGAAACATTCGCAACGTGGACACTGCTTGAGACCATTATCTCTGTTTCGGGGCTGGTGTTTATCCTGCTGCTGAGTTTGGTGGTTTGACCTTGTGATATAAAAAAAGAGCATCCATACTTTTTATGGGTGCTCTTTTTTAGTTCCTCAAGCATTTGTTTTTTGCTGTTTCTTTGTTCTTATGATACACAGGTGGATGAGGTTGATGGCGGCTCCAGGCGGTGGGCCTCTTCTGCGTTAGCGTCCAGACAGAATGAAACTTAATGACTGGAAATTCGTATACTTACTGGACAAACAAAAGAATTAGAGGAGGAACATTGGTGAATTCCATAACGAAAAAACGAACAAAAGCGTTTCTAATCGACTTGGCCATTTCAAGCGCTGTAACGGCTGGTGTTGAGTATTTACTGCGGAAAAAAGTGAAAAGTGAAGCCGTACATGCTTTGATAACACCGACCATTGTAATGTGGACACTTGAGTACGCACAGATGCGCCAAAGAGGCCAAACCATTGGTTATAAAAAAATGGGACTGGCACTTGAGAATGAGGATGGTTCAGAACTGACATCCCGTCAAATCATTAAGCGAATGGGATACAGGGATACAGTGAGTACTTTAGATTACTTAAAAAGCCGTAATACGTTCGAAGACAAAGAAGGAGCAATCCTTCCACATGACCGCTTTTCAGGTACAGTAGTAAAAGAACGTTAAAACGGGAAAATACTCCTATTAGTGAAGGTGCCAGTCCCATCATGCTTCACCGTATCAGGGGACAGAGGCTTGATGTTCTGATCCCTTATGTACCAACGGTTTGAACGGTTAGTGCCAGAGCTTTATTACAGTAAAATTCTGGGGGACTGGCACCGTGCCAGTCCCCTTATCCTTCACCGCATCGGGGGACAGAGACTCAACGCTTTGAGCCCTTATGTATCAACGGTTTGAATGGCTGGTGCCAAAGCTTTAATACGGTAAAATTCTGGGGGACAGGCACCTCGCTCGGCCGCACACTTATGGCACCTTTCCCGCATTAAGTTCGTCTAAGCTCTTGAGAATACACAGACAGTTGAGGTATTCTTAAACGTATAATTCAAACTTAAGGCTGTGATAAACATGCGTATTAATAAATTCATCAGCGAATCTGGCAAGGCGTCCAGACGGGGTGCAGACAGGCTGATTGAAGAAGGCCGGGTCATGATCAATGGCAAGAAAGCGAAAATTGGGGACAGGGTTGAGCCCGGGGACGATGTCCGGGTAAGCGGAGACCAGATCCAGGTGTCCAGAAACAATGTGTATATCGCTTTAAATAAACCGATCGGCATCACCAGCACCACTGAAAAAAATGTAAAGGGCAACATTGTGGATTTGGTCAATCACCCTTTAAGAATTTATAATGTTGGACGTCTGGATAAGGAATCCGAAGGCTTGATTCTTTTGACAAATGATGGGGATATCGTGAACGAAATTCTGCGTGCTGAAAACGAGCATGAAAAAGAATACATCGTTTCCGTGGACAAGCCGATTACTCCGGAGTTTATAGAAAAGATGGCAAGCGGTGTGAAAATTTTAGGAACGAAAACACTTCCGTGTGAAGTGGAGCAACTTTCAAAATTTGACTTTAAAATCATCCTGAAGCAGGGATTGAACCGCCAAATCCGCCGGATGTGCGAAGAGCTCGGCTACGAGGTTTTCAGGCTGCAGAGGGTCCGGATCATGAATATCCATTTAGGAAACCTTCCCCCTGGACAATGGAGAGATCTATCGAAAAAAGAAAAAAATCAGTTATTCAGTGAATTAAATTACTACCCGAAAGAATGGTAACCAAAAAGGATGAGCCAAGCTAGAAACAGCTTGGACTCATCCTTTTTTTTTAGACCGTCATTTTCCAGCTGGACCGTGCCAGCCAGCCTTCATCTTCCTTATAGTCCGGAATCATTTTCCCAACAAGACGCCAAAAGGAGCGGTCATGATTAAGATGGACCATGTGGCACATTTCGTGAACGACCACGTAGTCGATCACTCTCGGCGGCGCCATTGCGAGCCGCCAGTTAAAGGTTAACCGCAGCTCCGAATCACACGTTCCCCAAGTCGTTTTACTATCCGTAATGCGGATGGAACGGGGCTTTGTTTTGAAGTGCTTTTGATGAGCGGTGATCCGCTTTTCCACCAAAGCCTTGCACTGCTGATAATAAAACCGTTTTAACGCCTGTTTTATTTTTTCATCCTCGAGCTGGCTCATGACTACTTGCAGCTCTTCCCCTTTAAAGAGGACATGATCCTGCTCCGCCTGCAGATCATGATGAATCTTTAAGGAGTAGACTTTTCCTAAATAAAGAAAGCTCTCTCCCTGCTCATACATCTTCACCTGAGGACCCAGCAGACGTTCCTTGTTTTCTTTTACTTTTTGCTGAATCCGATTCCAGTTTTCCTCCACTACTCTCAGCACGGATTCGTCCGGAGTGCCTTTTGGGGCCTGGATTTCCACATTTCCATAACCATCTACATAAATGCCTATGGTCGAACGCTTTTTGTATCGGACGTCAAAGCTTATCGTTTCACCTGAATACGTATGAATCATGTTTTCCGCCGTTCCTATCCTCGATATTTAACCGCTAATCCTTTTAAGAAATTACGGGCATATTTATCTCCGCATTCTTTATAGTTTTTGTGGCCTTCTTTCCTTAACAAGGCGCCAAGTTCACCCTTTGTTACCGTGACTCCGGCAAGTTCTAACACCTCAAGCATATCCTCCGCTGTTAAGGATAAAGCGATTTTCACCTTTTTTAACAGGACATTATTGGGATGTATGAGTGTCATTTCAGGTTTTTCAGGCTGTCCTTGCTGATTTTCCTGCTTTCCTCTTTTAAACACAATAAGGCCGTTTAAAAATGACTCGAACATGAACGGACTGCACGGGATGTGATTGTCATCATCCTCTTCATCACTCGATTTAGTAAGGATTTTGCCAATATCTTCTCTCGCAAATTCAATGCCGCCGTATCCAAAGATCTCTTCCACCTCAGAATTTCTCAAATCAAGTGCATATCGTAAACGTATTAAGCGATCATTATTATCCATATTGTTCGTTATCTCCTGTTAATTGACTGCTTTCGGAACAGTCAATCGCGTATTTTCATTCTTAAAACATTAGTCTAACACGATGAAAGTCAGTTTTATATAGAGGTCCTCACGAAACAGGATTGACATTTTCTTCAATTTGGATATACTGTTACAAAACATATCGAAATTCAAGGACTGGGAGAGTATCTGTTAACTGACGTCAAAGCGAGCCGGGGCGGTGAAAGCCGGTACTGCGTTAACAGGGAAACGGACCCACGAGAATGGCTTCTGAACGCTTATAGTAGGAGGCCACGGCTAAAAACCGTTATTTTGCTAAAGTGGTTAAACAGATGTTTAACAACAAGAGTGGTACCGCGAATGCTTAAGCCTTCGTCTCTTTTACAGAGACGGAGGCTTTTCTATTTTGAAGGAGGGATCAAATGATTAGCCAAGTAATTGCAGGCAGCATGGAAAATGCGGTTAAAAGTCTTTTTACAGAGCTCGGTCTCGTCTATACCGAGGATCTAAAGATTCACATTGAGCAGCCTGCCAATCTGGAGCATGGAGATTATTCCACTAATATTGCGATGCAGCTCGCTAAATCCCTGCGCAAAGCGCCGATTGTCATTGCCGGGATACTAAAAGATAAGCTGGAGGAGGGCGGCAGCGCAAATCACCTGGTGAGCAAAATTGACATTGCACCCCCGGGATTTATCAATCTGTATATAGATTGGAAACAATGGGCTAAAGAAGAATTCGCCCTGCCTATGAATACAGGTGAAAAGGCCGTGATTGAGCATACATCCATCAATCCGAACAAGTCCGCACATATCGGCCATCTGAGAAATTCATGCATTGGCGATGTCCTCGTCCGCCTTTTGAAAAGAACCGGATACGATGTCGAGGTGCACAACTATATTGATGACTTAGGAAATCAGCTGGCAGATACGGTTGTAGGCATTTTGAACATCGCTGAGAAAAAGGAGCACTCCCGTTTTGGAGACTTTTGCTGGGATATCTACTCGAAGGTCAATAAAGAGTACGAAAAGAATCCGCCTCTGCTGGAACAGCGGACGAACATTCTGCACGCCATTGAAGAAGGAAAGGATAATCTATCGTGGGTCGGTTCCCTTGTTGCTGAGCGGATTGTCCGTGAGCATCTTGAAGAAATGAATGAATTCGGCATAGGCTATGACCTGCTCGTGTGGGAAAGCAATATTGTGAGGGAGGGATTTTGGGCTTCCGCGTTCCAATTGCTGAAACAAACAGAGCAATTTCACCGTGAAACGTCCGGCAAGCTTGAGGGGTGCTGGGTTTTAAAGCAGCCTTCCTCTGAAAGTGAAGCGCCTGATTCCGAACATAGCCTCGACAAAGTTTTGGTTCGTTCGAACGGAATTTTGACGTACACCGCGAAGGATATCGCCTACCATCTATGGAAATTCGGTTTGCTTGAGAACGATTTTTTGTATAAGCGCTTTACAGAAGAGCTTTGGACGACGAGCTCCAATGGAACCCGTTCATCCTATGGGAAGGCCGATCTTGTCATCAATGTCATCGATTATCGCCAGGAATATCCGCAGGCGATGGTCAAGCAGGCGCTCGAAATTCTTGGGTATGCAGAACAAGCCGAAAAGCTCCGTCATGTAAGCTACGGCGTGGTGTCCCTAAGTCCCCGTGCTGCCAAGGAGCTCGGCATCGACACCTCCAACGGCAAAGCATCGTATGCGATGTCAGGCAGACAGGGAATCGGCATCAAAATAGCTGAGTTGCTGGACCGGATGGAAAGCATCATCGACCAGACCCGTTCAGAGAAAAACGGGCTCTCAAGCAGAACAATTGCCGCGGCATCCATCCGCTACTACCTGCTTCGCTTCAGCCTGCTGACCGAGGTCGTCTTTGACATCCAGCAAGCCACCGAGGTAACCGGAAATACAGGCGTCTACTTAATGTACTCCCACGCCCGGGCAGCGAGCGTTTTAGCGAAAGCCGGAGCAGAGATCAACATAAAACCAAGCGAAATCAGCCATCTGGAAAAAGCAGAATATGCCTTAATCCGCCACATTGCGGGATGGCCGGATACGCTGAAATCAGCCTTCAGCGAGCTTGCACCAAGCATCATCTGCACCTATACTCATGAACTCGCCACCCTCTTCAACAACTTCTACGCCGCCTGCCCGATCATGAAAGCGACCGATGAGAAAAAAGCCTTAAGACTATGGCTTACCGCTCAATTTAAAGAAACGATGGGAGATGCGCTGGAGATACTTGGGCTGCCGGCGCCTGAGCGGATGTAGGGTGATGGTTGAGTATATTGGTAAAGTATGAGTGACGCACGGTGTTCCGGGCGTCTCTTTATTCTGTTTGGAGACAGGAACTGTCGTTTTGCCCGTAATCGACATGAAATTGCCCGTAATCGACACGAAACCGCCCGCTATCGACATGGAATTGCCCGTAATCGACACGAAACCGCCCGCTATCGACATGGAATTGCCCGTAATCGACACGAAACCCCCCGTAATTGAAGGTGAGAATCCCGCAGGCACAAATCTGCTTTAGGGGCTGATCACATCCCACGGCTGCAGCGGAATTCAATAGCCCACTTTTTAACTTCTTTTTTCATCAAAAAATAACGAATCTTCAAAAATTTATAGAGATATAAGTCCGTCTTGATGATAAACTCATAACAATGAGTCGTTATTTTTTCATAGTTAAAAAGTTACACCTTTTTTTGAAAACGCTTTCTACCAATTAAAATAAAGAGGTTGATGAAAATTGGCAATGCAATTAAAGGAACAATCCATATTTAATCATAGCGGGAATAAAATCGTGACCGAAGACCGTGACATTTCCATCATTGCGAAGTTTGAGGAGCCCATGATTGCGATATTGGGAAATGTATTGAGTCATGAAGAGTGCGATGAACTTATTCAGCTTTCAAAGGAGCACATGAACCGCTCCAAGATTGGAACCGAGAGGGAAGTAAGCGGCATTCGGACAAGCAGCGGGGCGTTCCTGCCGGAAACAGAAAACGGGGTAGATGCCCGGATTGAAAAGCGGGTGGCCCAGATTATGAATGTCCCGGCGAATCACGGAGAAGGGCTTCATATCCTAAACTATAAGCCTGGTGAGGAATACAAAGCCCACCTCGACTATTTTAAGTCTTCCAAAGCCAACCATAACCCAAGAATCAGCACACTCGTTATGTACTTGAACGATGTCGAAGAAGGCGGCGAAACATACTTCCCTCATCTGAAGCTTTCCATCACACCGCAAAAAGGGATGGCTGTATACTTTGAATACTTCTATCAGGATCCTGCGATCAATGAATTAACGCTGCACGGAGGCGCTCCCGTCATTACAGGAGACAAATGGGCCGCGACCATATGGGTACGGAGAAAACAGTATCGGTAATACGAAAAAAGCCAGATAAGCCTCCCTTAGCAAACGGGGCTTACCTGGCTTTATTATTTAGTAATCTCTCTGTCTTTCAATCCTTACTTTTAAATGAGGACCAGTTTTTTTTTACTTAAACCAAGAGACTCTGCGGTTGAAGCAAAAACTTCTTGAAACAGGGCCGGATTGTCGGTCAGGGACATGCCGTATGAAGGAATCATTTCTTTAATTTTCGGTTCCCACTCACCCATATGCTCTGGGAAGCATTGATCCAATACTTCAAGCATGACTTGAACAGCGGTAGAAGCACCTGGGGAGGCACCGAGCAATGCAGCAATCGAGCCATCTGCGGCACTGACCACTTCCGTACCAAATTGCAGCGTTCCTTTACCGGCGTCTGTGTCTTTGATTACCTGAACGCGCTGTCCGGCTACAACGACATGCCAATCCCCGCTTTTCGCATTTGGAATAAACTCGCGCAGCTCTTCCATTCGTTTTTCATTCGACAGCAGCACCTGCTGGATCAAATATTTCGTCAATCCCATCTCTTTCACTCCTGCTGCAAGCATGGTGAAAAGATTATTCGGTTTGACGGAGCCGATTAAATCAAGATTAGAGCCCGTTTTTAAGAACTTCGGCGAGAAGCCGGCAAACGGTCCGAACAGCAAGGATTTTTTGTTATTTATATAACGGGTATCAAGGTGCGGCACAGACATTGGAGGAGCTCCGAGCTTTGCCTTCCCATAAACCTTTGCATGATGCTGCTCGACTACTTCCTGATTGCTGCAGACTAAAAACAGTCCGCTTACCGGGAATCCTCCAATTTGCTTCGACTCAGGAATACCGGTTTTTTGAAGCAATGGCAAGCTTCCGCCCCCGCCGCCGATAAAGACGAATTTCGATGTGTGGTATTCCGTTATCCCACTTGCCATATTGTGCACTTTCACTTCCCAAAGTCCGTCACTCGTGCGTTTAAGATCCTTCACACTATGCTTATAGTGAAGCTCCACGTTTTTACTTTGCAGGTGATCAAACAGAATGCGGGTCAGCGCACCAAAGTTCACATCTGTTCCGGAATCGATCTTAGTTGCAGCCAAGCGTTCATTCGCTGGACGGCCTTCCATAATCAGCGGCATCCATTCCTTCAGCTGTTCACGATCCTCGGAATATTCCATTCCCTGGAACAGAGGGTTTTGTGACAGCGCTTTAAAACGTTTTTTCAGAAAAGCAATATCCTTCTCACCCTGCACCAAACTCATATGAGGAATGGGCATGATAAAATCCTGCGGCTGACGAATCAGATTGCGGTCTACAAGATAGGACCAAAATTGTCTTGAAACCTGAAACTGTTCATTGATGTTAATCGCTTTTCCAATATCGATTGAGCCGTCCGGCTTTTCGGTTGTATAGTTGAGCTCACAAAGCGCAGAATGGCCCGTACCCGCGTTGTTCCATTCGTTCGAGCTTTCCTCTCCTGCTTTTGCAAGCTTTTCAAACACTTTAATTTCCCATTCAGGTGCTAACTCTTTCAACATCGCTCCAAGCGTTGCACTCATGACTCCAGCACCAATTAAAATAACGTCTGTTTTTTTGCGTATGCTGCTCATTATGACCTTCCTCATCCCCTAAAGTTGTATAAAAGAGCAGGCACTCCTGCCTGGATGCACCAAAAAGCGCGCATCCCCGGACCCCACCCAGGAACAAACATTTTCTGCCTCATTTATAATAACTATTATCTGATAATTATAAACTATTTTGAAGTAATTAAAAAGTTGGAATTTCGGAATAATGGGCTCGGTTGAGCAAAAACATACGTTACATCCCTTAAAACGGCCGTTTGACTCTCTTAATCTTTTTAAATATGGAGGGAAATTCTATGTATACATCTTCGGATTCAATCACCGGGAAGCAATCGTTCCATCCATTTCTTTTTCCCTCATCATTTCCCACACTAATTCGCGGTTTCGTTTTTGGAAAACTTCATTGCGTGAAGAGACCATGGCAAACTTCTGCGCTGCCCGAATTTTTCTGCTAGCTGATGTGGCGATCGCCGTTTTCTTTTTGTTTTTCCCGATGAACCGGGATCGTTTGTGTATCTACTTGCACTCGTCGCCTTTATAGGAGCCATCGTAACGGCTTTCCTTATTTATTCGCTGGCCTATGACAAAAAAACCGGGCTGCAGCCGGTGCGCCTCGTGCTCATCGGGGTTGGATTTTCCATAGCCCTATCAGGAACGAAAAAATAGGAAACAATCAGTTGATACAAAAATTTTTCTACTGATACGTCTAAATTCACGTATTATAAGGTATCCTTTTAATAACTAGCCCCTTCCATAGTGTAGCTCTGATATGGTTGTGTTTCACAAAAACCTAACCGCATTAACCTACGACGATATGAGTAAGGGGCTGGTTTTGCTAATGGTTTTCTCATGCGGGGATCTTATCTGTCCCGCTCATTAATACAATTGACATTCTTTATACAGCAAGAGCCATTCTGCAATGAGAATGGCTCTTTTATTTATTTATTTTTAGCAAACTCTATTTCACTAGTTTCGCTGCTTTAGGGCAGCGGAAGATAAATCTTCACAGTCGTTCCTTCGCCTTCTTCACTTTGAATATCCAATTTTCCATGATGGTTTTCGATGATGTTCAGGCTGGTCATAAGTCCTAGGCCGGTGCCTTTTTCTTTCGTTGAATAGAAGGGTTCGCCTATTTTAGCCAGCCTTTCCTGCGAGATTCCGCAGCCATTATCCTGAACTCTGATACAAATAAACTTCTCCTCTATTAATACCAATACAGAGACGGTTCCCTGTTCTTCTAATGACTCCAAAGCGTTCCTTATTACATTTAAGAGGACTTGTTTTAAAGAGTTCTCATCCCCAACGATCAGCGGAACGGTTTTAAGCTTCAGGGTAAGCTGCTTATTTTCCATGGATGCTTCCGTTTGCATGAGATTTACGACTTGTTCAACGAGCTGATCCATGTGAATGGTATCCATTTTTCGATTATTTGGCTTTGCCATAGATAAGAACTCTGTAATAATCGTTTCAATCCTCTTTATTTCGGTTAGGATGACTTCAATAAACGCTGGATTATATTCTTTAGTCTTGGACAATAAGGTTATAAACCCTTTAATTGGTGTAAGCGGGTTGCGGATCTCATGGGCTACCGCTGCGGCCATTTGCCCCACAATCGCAAGTCTTTCCGATTTTCTCAACAGCTCATATGTTTCAATTCTTTGCTGTACGTCTCTAGATATCGAAATGAGTTCGGTGAGTTCTCCCGTATTTTCATCAAGAACTGCCTTTATTTCTGTATCAACCCAAATATAGGAGTCATCTGATCTTCTTACTCTATAGGAAACGACGGGCATAGCTTGTTTATTTGTTACGATTTGAAGATGATGGTTTTTGACTGTTTGTATATCCTCCGGATGAATGAAGTCATAAGGATCGCATCCAATAAGCTCACAAGGCTCATAGCCCAATAAGGTTTTGAACGAAGGCGAGATGTATTGGTAACGTCCATTAACATCGTGAATCATAATCAAGTCGGATGAATGCTCCGCCAATAATCTGTATTTTTTCTCACTTTTTATTAGAGAGTCGCTTATGAGATATTTTTCCGTTGAATCGATTACCTGTACATATAAAAATTGCTTATTATCGTCCTGGTCAGATAGTAGAGAAACGTTCAGTGTCCCGTGTAATTGCTTGCCAGATTTATGAATATAGCATTTCTCTATCTGGTAATTGGATCTTTTTCCGGCTATTAACTCCCGCATCATGTGCAGATCCCGTTCATAATCCTCTTGAGGGGAAATATCTTTAAGAGTCTTCGTTGCCCATTCTTCTCTTGTATACCCTAAAAAATCGAAAAAAGCCTGGTTCTCGAACGTAGTTGCAAAATCTAAGGATGTTAGAATTTGCGGAACGTGAGACTGCTCAAATACTTCCCTAAATATTTCAGACCGTACCATCATAGCCTCCTAATCTTGCCTATTACATCAAGAATATTTTACCAAATCCTAAGATGCTATACAAAAGAATTCCAGGCTGGCATTCTATTAAAAGACTTCACTCAAACGCTTCTAGCTTTGAATTACCGATTTTGTCCACTATAATATAAAGTAAGAATTATCTTAATTGTCCAACTATTAATCTCGCAATTTATGGTCCAAAACTGGGAGGAGAGTTGTAAATGGAAAATAACAATAAGCCTGATCAAAAGGAACATACGTCTGCCGGACAGTGTCCTGTCACTCACCACAAGGATAGTGCGATTACGACGTCAAAGGCTCCGCGGGGAACGACGAATAAGGAATGGTGGCCAAATCAGCTGAATTTAAACGTTCTTCGCCAGCATGACAAAAAATCCAATCCAATGGGAGAGGACTTTGATTACCGTGAAGAGTTCTTAAAGCTTGATTACGATGCGCTGAAAAAGGACCTTCATGTGCTGATGACAGACAGCCAGGATTGGTGGCCGGCTGATTATGGCCATTACGGTCCATTCTTTATCCGCATGTCCTGGCATGCAGCAGGTACATATCGTACGGCGGACGGACGCGGAGGCGGCGGTTCAGGATCCCAGCGCTTTGCCCCTCTGAACAGCTGGCCGGATAACGTGAATCTTGATAAGGCCCGCCGTTTGCTGTGGCCTATTAAGCAAAAGTACGGAAACAAAATTTCCTGGGCGGACCTGCTTGTCTTAACCGGCAACGTGGCTCTTGAATCCATGGGGTTAAAGACGTTTGGTTTTGCAGGCGGCCGCAAAGACATCTGGCATGCGGAGGAAGACGTGTATTGGGGTACGGAAAAAGAATGGCTGGCGGACAACCGTTATTCCGGCGACCGCGAGCTTGAGGATCCGCTTGCTGCTGTGCAAATGGGGCTCATCTATGTGAATCCTGAGGGACCAAATGGAAAGCCTGATCCGCTCGCAAGTGCCCGTGATATTCGCGATACCTTCGGACGGATGGCGATGAATGACGAGGAGACCGTGGCCCTTATAGCCGGAGGCCACACATTCGGGAAGGCCCACGGTGCAGGCGATCCGTCTCATGTCGGTGACGATCCGGAAGCAGCGGATCTCGAAACACAAGGCTTAGGCTGGCTTAGCTCATACGGAAGCGGAAAAGGGCGCGATACGATTTCAAGCGGAGTAGATGGCGCCTGGACGACGAACCCGACTACGTGGGACAACGGCTACTTCGACCTGCTTTTCAGCTATGAGTGGGAGCTGACGAAGAGTGCGGCAGGTGCCTATCAATGGACGCCTGTTGATATGGCGGAAGAGCATATGGCGCCGGATGCAGAGGATCCATCCATTCGTGTGAAAACGATGATGTCCACGGCCGATATGGCCCTCCGTATGGACCCGGAATACGAAAAGATCTCCCGACGCTATTATGAAAATCCGGAAGAGTTTGCCGATGCATTCGCACGGGCATGGTTCAAGCTTCTCCACCGCGACATGGGACCTAAAGTCAGGTACTTAGGCCCGGAGGTTCCAGCTGAAGAGCTGATCTGGCAGGATCCCGTTCCGGCAGTGGATTATGAACTGTCTCACGATGAAGTGGCTGAACTTAAAAATAGAATTCTCAGCTCAGGACTGACTGTTAGCGAGCTTGTGAAAACTGCCTGGGCTTCAGCAAGCACCTACCGCCATACCGATATGCGCGGCGGAGCAAACGGCGCCCGGATCCGACTGGCTCCCCAAAAGGACTGGGAAGCCAATGAACCGGAACAGCTGGCAAAGGTTCTTGGGGTGTACGAAGACATCCAAAGCAAGCTGACTGTGAGAGTCAGCCTGGCGGATCTCATTGTACTCGGCGGCAGCGCAGCCATCGAAAAAGCCGCAAAAGACGCAGGCTTCGACGTTACCGTGCCATTTACGCCAGGACGCGGCGATGCGACAGAGGAGCAAACCGATGCTGAAACCTTCGATGTATTAGAGCCCGTCTCAGACGGATTCCGCAACTACCAGAAGAAAGAATACTCAACCAGTCCGGAGGAAATGCTCGTCGACAAAGCCCAGCTGCTCGGCTTAACCGCTCCAGAAATGACGGTCCTGCTAGGCGGCATGCGTGTTCTCGGAACCAATCACGGCGGCACCAAACACGGCCTGTTCACCGACCGTCCAGGCATCTTAACGAACGATTTCTTTATCAACCTGCTCGACATGCGCACAGAGTGGAAATCGATAGGCTTCAACCAATACGAAGGCCGCGACCGCAAAACGGGAGAAGTCATCCGTACAGCTTCACGCTTTGACCTTCTCTTCGGCTCCAACTCAGAGCTCCGCGCTCTCGCGGAAGTGTATGCACAGGATGACAACAAAGAGAAATTTGTCCGTGATTTTGTGGCAGCGTGGGTGAAAGTGATGGACGGGGATCGGTTTGATGTTAAGTAAGTAACGGCTAATTTATTTGAAAAGGAGACTCCCGTAAAACATTGCGGGAGTTTTTTTGAATAAAATTGCCCAGACCTCTGCGGACATTCGGGATATATCCCTTCATCAGGGACATGATAGTAACCGAATGTTTAAAAACAGGAGGGAAACTCATGCAAAACCAAAACATGGATCAAAACGGTCAGCAGCAGATGCCCAACATGCAGCCGAATTCTACATATTCCAGTGACCATGGAGGGCATGAACTGTTTGATGCCCATGAAGTCATCGCCGGAATCATTAGCATGCTAGATCAATACCAAATGTACGAGCAGCATATGAAGGATCCAGAGCTGAAGGACATTGCCCAACGCCAGTCTGTATTTGTTACCCAGATGTACAATACCATTGTAGAAGCCTTTTCCACGGGACAAAAACCGGCTGTTTCAACCCAGGTCTATAAAATGACGCAAAATAACGATGCCGTTTACGGAATAAAGCCGGGCCAGCCGAAGAAGCCCAACCAATCCGTATCCGAGCTTTCCGATCAGGGGCTATCAGCTTACATGCTCGGCAACACCAAATCATTGGCCACCCTCTTGGCCATGACAGCACTGGAGATGACCAATCCTGTGCTGCGCCGCGTCATCGCCGACAGTGTTCCTAACTTTATCGAGCTAAGTTACGAAATTTTCCTTTATCAAAACAAGCATGGCTACTACCAGGTTCCGCAGCTGATGCAGCAGGACATGAATGCGATGCTGAACAGCTATGCGAAAGCACCGGGGAATATGATGCATTAACGGGTAAGGGCTGGGACATCTTATGGTCCAGCCTTTTTATTATTAACCCCTCTTGAAGCAGTTTCGTATAAGAAAAACGGTCTTCCCATATATAATGGACTTGAATCACGACTTCTTCCCTTACATACGAACTCAATAGATGAAAGGAGAGCGTTCAATGAAAGCAATCCAAGTAACCGGTTACGGCGGTATAGAGAAGCTCGAGCTGGCCGAACTGCCTATTCCGGAGCCGAAAGACCATGAAGTATTGGTTCAGGTGAAAGCCTGCGCCATTAACAATACGGAAATCTGGATGAGAGAAGGGGCTTACGGAACCGGAGCTAAATCAGGATGGAAGCCGGAAGGCGTGAACTTTCCCAGGATACCGGGTTCCGATATAGCAGGCAGAATCGTGAAGGCGGGGCATGCGGTGGATGATGCGATGATTGGAAAAGACGTTGTCCTCTTTCCTTTTACCTCCAGTGGAGAACCAGGTCTCGAGCATATTTCAGAAGACATGTCCTTCGTCGGTTCTGAATACGATGGCGGCTATGCGGAATATGTGGTGTGGCCGGCAGACCTTTGCTATGAAATGCCACTTCCTGATTATACGGAAAGTGCGGTTTTTTCCGTCAGCGGCTTGACGGCATGGCATATGAATGAGCAAATCCAGATTCAGCAAGGGGATACCATATTGGTCACGGGGGCAAACGGCGGAGTAGGCTCCTTAAATGTCCAAATCGCCTCCCGCGTATTCGGAGCCAAGGTCATCGCCATTGTCGGCGATTTGGCACTGGAAGAAAGAATGAAAGAATTAGGTGCCTCACATGTACTGTCCTATAAATCCGGAAACCTTGCTGAAGAAATCCAGGAAGTGAACGGCGGTCCGATTGATGCTGTCCTGGACGTTGTCGGAGATCCCCTGTTCTCCACCTCCCTGGAAGTTCTGAAGAATGGCGGGAAGTTCTGTACCTCAGGATCCGCCGGCGGCCAAAAGTCAGAACTTGATCTCAGAACGCTCTACTTAAAACACATCACCCTCTACGGCTCCGTCTTGGGGACCAGAGAGGAGTTCAGACGGATGCTCCGCGCGATATCCGAAGGAAAAATCAAGCCGGTCATTGACCGTACGTTCCCTCTTGAGGAGGCAAAGGAAGCGCAGGTTTATTTTAAAAATTCCGGGAAAGCGGGAAAGATTGTGCTGCTTCCAGAGAATTGATTTTTCCAACAAAAAAACTCGTCATCCATTGACGAGTTTTTTTGTCTTTATCCGGTCCCTTATACCAAACCCTCCGGCACCTTACCTGCGTTTAAAACATGCTCAATAGCATGCGCCACTCCATGTTCATCGTTCGTTAACGTAACAAAGTCACTCTTACTTTTGATTTCATCAACCGCGTTGCCCATCGCAACAGAGAATCCAGCTGCTTCGAACATTGGCACGTCATTGAACTGATCGCCAATTGCAATGGTATCTTCAAGAGGAATATTGAAGTACCGGGCCATAATCTTCAGGCCGTTTCCCTTATTTCCATTGAAGTTCATCACTTCAATATTAAAAGAAGAAGATGACGTGACATAGCCCCCCTCAATGGCTTTCGCGGCCGTCAATAACCGGCTCTTTTGAACGGGATCCAAAACGAGCATAAAAAACTTCTGAATCTTTAATTCCTGATCCATCAGCAGGCTCTGAATGCTATCAAATGTTTTCGATTCATCCGGCATATGAGTCATCTTGCCAAAGTTCTCATCCACATAATATTCCTCCGGTACAGCTCCTGAAGAAAGAACGTGTTTTAAGCGCTCTGGCCACTCCCGGTGAAAATAAATGCCTTTATTCGTGTAAATTTTAAAAGGAATGGCTTCCTTCTCCGCTTCTTCCGCAATGACTTGATTCTGCAAATCCGTTAACGAAGTCAGCTCCAAAAGCTTTCCATCCGCAAATACAGCCGTTCCATTGCTTCCGCCGATCGGAAGCGTCAGGCCATACCGCCCCATAACCTCTTGAATGGACTCCGGCGCCCTGCCGGACAACACCATCACCTTATGCCCGAGGCTCTGGGCCTTCTTAATCGCTTCTATATTTTCAGGACTGATCTCATTCCTGGATGATAATGTCGTTCCATCCATATCAAGTGCAAATAATTTCATCACTATTTCTCCTTTCAGAGCAAATACATCTACTAAATTATAACTCTTTTGAACGGGTAACAAAATGGAATTGCTTAGCAATATATTTTATTAGAAAAATAAAATTTGGGAAGAGTGGGATATAGCGATTTCAGGGAACAAGCTTTTTTGCTATTAGAAACCCCAAAAAACACAGCGGCAAAATGCCGCTGCGTTTTTTATGTACATGAACTTATTGATAATTAATAAATGACGGGGCCGGGTCCAGCGCCAGTACCTCTTTTGGCGTCATGACCGGTTTGTCATTTTTAAAGAACAGCTTGAATCCGCCGTATTGAATGGGCTGGCTTTGCACAAGCAGATGATAGCCTGATGTTTTCAGCGATGGCGCTCCAAATCCGTCACTATTTAACACAACCTCCACATTTTCGGCCGGTTGAATGGCGCTCTTGTTGCTGATGATTTTATCCGCAAATTGATGGACCACGACAACTTTGTCTGGAAGTCCGTTCTCAGCAGCAAGTTTTGATACATATTTGATTGCTTCCTGAACATTTTTCCCATCTACATGACCCAGATTTTCTCCGGGGACCTGCCCTTGTTTCACGTGAAACTCCGTATCGATGGCTAAATGAATGTTTGGTTTTTTTAAATATTTTTCAAGGGCCTTCACCTGATTCATAATAGAATCACGGCCAAGCTGCACATCTAAAAAAAGAAGCGCATTATTTTCTTCTGCGAGCTTCGCATACTTCTCAATATCGGCCTCCGGCGTATAGTGGACATAAAGCCCCTTATCCCCAGGGGTGCGCTGAGCGATGGTCGTAATCAGTTCAATCGCAGGAATCGCAGGTCGTTCAGGATCCAGCTCTGAATAAGCGCGAGTTTGCTTCATCAGCTTATCCATTAAATCCTCCGGGCTATGTTCTCCCAGTATCCCCATATTAATGGAATTTGGATTTCCATAAAAGGCAACGATCCGCGAGTCCTTAAGCGGTCCCTCTGTCTGATCCGCTACATCCTTATGCAGGGTCTGACCTAAAGGCACGCTTCTCTCCCTGCTGCCTCCATGGGCTTCTGCTACTGTAATCTTAGCCAGCTGTTCCTTGGTATAATTCGTTTCCAGCGGCTTCGCCTTTTTGGAAGGCTCGATCTCCTTATAATTCGCGCTCAAGGCAAACCTCGGAGAACTTGCTATGCTTTCTGTGTCATAGTACGGATCCTTTGAGGTTAATTTCGACTCCTCGTTCATCTCCGGCATCGTTTCTTGTGAAGTAGCTGCCTCAGAACAGCCCGCTACCATTAAAAACGGGATCGCACCTAACCAAAATCCTGCCCTTATTCTTTTCTTCAAGTTATCTCACCTACTGTTTAGTATTTCATCTGCTGAATTCGACAATGAGTCTACGAGTCTATGATAACTGAATATGAGAAACTATTCAGGGGTCCTTCTTCACAAATGAATGATTCCTCCACGAAAACTGAATTTTTTTCGATGCTAATCTAGCTAAATAAAAAAAGGGCATTACTGCAAGCAGCAACACCCCCGTATTATTAATCTCTTCCTCTAGCAACCTGCGTATCCCGAATGTTTTTCTGAATCGTAATGGCCGCAAACAAACTAAGTACAAACGCCATACCGTAAAACCCTTTTTCACTCAAAACAATACTCCCGGCATTATAAAGTCCGATTGCCATCAAGGCGATCGCTACAATCACCGCAAACCAGCTAAGCCCGTAATAGATCCCCGAAACCGGAATATCCTCGTCCTTATCCCTTACCGCTTTTTGCAGGGACACAGCTGCATACAATCCAAATACCAGCACAGCAAAGTAATACCCCTTCTCATTCAGCTCCATGCCGGCATTAAATAAGCCAATCAGATAAGCAGCAACTCCCACGACCAAAGCAGCCCAGCTCGCCCCTTTAAAAGCAGCTGTCGGTTCTCCTTCTTTTCTTTCCACCTTGATCTTTGGGCTCTTTTCATCACCCATCAATAACGGGCTCTCATTGTGATCAGCCATTATTTCGCTCCCCTTCACAGTCATTGAGTATGTATATGCCTATAGTGCTATTACAAAAACCATTATAGCAATTTTTTACATATGTTGTTACTATTGGAAGGGTTTATTTTTAAATCGCCGTGCATTGCATGAATGATTGCCCCTATGCCTCAGATACTTGACGCATTTCAATCTGGCCTTCACCAAATCCCTGCGGGTCCGGCATCCGGAGAGCCCACTCTATGGCATCTTCCCTTGACTTCACATCAATTAGGATGAAACCGGCAATCAAATCTTGCGTTTCCGTAAATGGACCCTCTGTCATCAGAGGTTCTTCCCCTTGTTTAGAAAAAGAAAGGCGGATTCCATTTGAACTTGGATGAAGTCCTTTAGCCATTACCCGCACGCCTGCATTAACTAATTCCTCATTGTATCTCGTCATAGCTTCCATAAGCTCTGAGCTCGGGAGATTTCCGGCTTCCGAGTTCTTCGAGGCTTTGACAATCAGCATAAACAGCATAATCATTCCTCCTTTTCTATTTGAGACAGTTTCTATCATTATTCCATAAGAACAAAGCCCATCCCTGCTGGTGGCTTTAAGCGTAAAGAAATTTCAATAATGACCTGTCTCACTGCAGTATGTCGAGGAGGGACAGGCTCCATTTTTTTGAACTATAAAAACGGTTTATGGTATGATGATTAAATTGTTTATGGAATACGTTTTTATTCATCCAAGAAAAGAGGTACTTATGAACACCGCAGAATTGACCAGGCGGCATTGGCTGCTCATCTTCACACTCGCTTTATTAACATTCGTACTCGGCACGAGCGAATTTGTAATCGTCGGAATCCTGACCGATATTTCGTCGAGCCTTCATATAACCAATTCAGCAGCAGGCACACTTGTTTCTGCTTTTGCGATGACATTTGCCATTGCAACACCACTCGTCATGTCCGCAACAAGCCATTTTCCAAAACGAAAATGGATGCTGTTTTTAATTGGAGCGTTCATCATTCTGAATGCCTTGTGCGTTATATCGTCAAGCTATATTCTGCTCCTCGTACTTCGAATGCTGACTGCGATTGTAACAGGCGTTTTGATCTCCCTTGCCATGATGGTGGCCAGTGACACCATGCCGGCTGCAAAACGCAGCCTGGCTATCTCATTTGTTTTCGGCGGTTTTACGCTCGCAAACGTAGTGGGCGTTCCAATCGGAACGGTCATTGCGGATTCGTATAACTGGAATGCAACCTTCCTGCTAACCACTTTTCTTGGAGGACTTGCCTTTATAGCAGCCTTTTTCATCCTGCCCGAGCTGCAAAATCAAGCCCGCAGCTCAATAAGGGATCAATTCTCTTTATTAACACACCCGAGAATCCTAATGGCCTTTTTCATCCCATCTCTTGGATTCGGAGCAACGTATGTTGTATTCACATACCTCGTGCCGCTCCTGAACGAAATGGCAGCGCCAAGCCAGTCCATCAGTCTCATCCTGTTCGGCTATGGATTCATCTCGATCTTCAGCAACATCCTTGCCGGCAAAATCGCCAGCCACAACGCGATTGGAAGACTCCGGTTCGTTTTTCTCGTCCAAGCCATTGTCCTTATCGCTCTATACTGGACGACAAACGATCTTATTATCGGATTGATCAACATCGGCCTGATGTCCCTAATGGCCATCCTGTTAACAACATCCACCCAGCTCTATCTAATCGACCTTGCCGGGATCTACCAGCCGAAAGCAACAGGCCTTGCCGCCTCATTAATGCCCGTTGCTAGCAATGTCGGGATCGCTTTTGGTTCCGCATTAGGCGGACTCGTTTACCATCAAGGGGACTTGATGAATGTGACCTGGGTTGGGGGACTGGTCGCAATTGCCGCGAGTGTGCTGACTTTTGTGAGTTATCGGTTGGATCAAAAAGAAAAAGACATCAGCAGGAGGGAGAAGCTGCGGATGTCTTGAGGAATTTTTAAGGAAGTACCGAGGACCATTGATTGGTTTTTTGTGCTTCTTTTTTAAAATGATTTTTTTCACCTTAATATATTCCTATCTAGAGAAGGCAAAAAAATAAGCCGCATATGCGACTTATTCATGAATGGTTACTTGTTGTAAAGGAGATTTGCAGAAGATACCCTGCTCCTTTTGTCAGCGGGACCCTGATGCAAATACTTCCACAATCCTTTCACTATTGTAATCTTCTGTATCAACCGACCACTTGTCATCCTTCTTAATCATTTTAATTTCCAATGGGTCTCTTCCTTGCTGGACATCCAATGAATTCAGCACAGCATCGAACTTCTCCAAGGCATAACTCTGAGCTTTCTTGGAGTCATAGTCATTGGTTTTTTCCTTATATTCGCTTTGTAAATCAGACATGGTTTCATATGAATCATCTAAAGGCACTGTGGAATATTCAAGCGTAACGACCGCCCTGTCATTGGCATATGCCTTTGGCTCAGCTTTAAGTTTTGCCTTTTCAGCAAGTACGGATTTGTAGCTGGTATAGTGCTTGTCCACTTCTTGAGCAGGAATGGAATTATATACGTTACTTTTCAGGCCGTCGTTGAAGCTTGATTTTGCTTCTTCCTGAAGTGCCCGCTTATCAGCGGAGACATGCTTTTCAAAATCCGGATTTTCCTTATCCAGATAAATGGTCTCGATATAGGCTGTCAAAGCTTTCGCAGGATCCTCCATCAGATCCAGACTGTCTGCATATTTTTCTGTATCCAGTTTCAGTGTAACTTCCTTTAGCTTATCTTCATAATTCTCGGAACGAGGTTTGATCCCAATTTCATATGTCTCTCCCTTTTCTACTTCAAAAAAAGCAGGGATAGTCTTTTCTTTGTCGGCTCCGATGCTCCCTGGCATATCTGGCTCCAGTCCCAAATCAGAAGAATAGACATCTCTTTTCGGGCTCAGCTCCTTTTCCCCTTGGTATAGCTTGATTCCATCCATTGAAGAAATGGTAAAAGCTGAGTCTGAGTTGTTCTTTACCTTTAAGTTGACCATCAGGACACCCGTATCCTTCTCCGATACGCCGTCATCCTCACCTGTCAATATGTATGAAGCATCCGCCACTGACACATCCAACTCCTTGCTCTTACCGCTGCCGGCATTTGCCTTCTCCCCAGAGCCGCCGCATCCTGCTGTGACTGCCATCAGCATACCCGTTAAAACTAGTAAACTTCCTTTTCTAATCATTCAAAAATCCTCCCAGTTAGTTCAATTGTATTAGTTCCGTTTCGACATTCCATTTCCCTCAAATATGGAAACATAAACCATATATGTATGACTATTGAACTTTTTTACAGATACTAGTGCACGTTTCTAACTTAGAATTAGATACCATAAATGATTCATTAGAGAAGATCGTCCCCGTACTTTCCAAAATCACGAACATGCTTTAAAGTCATGATAAAACATGTAGTAGGGGCGGGAGAAAATGATGATATCACTTCATAGAATATTAAGATTACGTGATTTAGAAATCTTTCATGTACTAAAAAACGGAAATATTCTAGCTTATGTAGTAATCGAGGATACTAGAAATCCTTTTACTGAAGAAGACAAGAAAATGGATCCTTTATGTTATATGGACGAAGAAGACATAAATAAGACTTTAAATGTTTTAAGAATTTCATTAGTTAACGATGAAGCTTTAACAGAAGAAGATTCATTTACTTTGAGAACGTACTTTTCGGATTTTGTGAATCATACAAATTTGACGAATTTCATTATTAAAGAATATATTCAAGAAGACTTGTATGATCATGACGATAATATAGAGTCTTTCAATAAGATCTTACAAAATATTGGTTCAAATTATATTATTAAAGAATTTGATGAGAAAAATTGGATTTATTTATCTCAAGATTAAGTAAGCAAAGAGACGATTCTTTGTAAAACTCAATTCTGCGACCGTAGAAATTAAAGCCACTCAAAATTAGCTTGAGTGGCTTGCTTTTCATAAATGTTATTGGGTTATCTAATTACCTTTTTGAAGGCCATGAGCCCTGCATTTTTCTTAATTGAATAATTTGACCTGTATGATAAGCATCATGAAGCATGATATCCAGTAATTTTCTTTCCAGAGAATCGTTGTCGAGCTCTGAGTCGGAAATTGTACTCAACACCCGTCTTAAATTACGTTGGGCACTTACAGAACGTTCCACCACTACTTTCCATTCATGATCATCAAGAGATGGATGGGTAAGGTGAAAAGTTTCATCACCGTCGAGATTATTTGTCCATTCAATGCCTTCCAATTTTGCAGCCAGTCTTTCTTTGTAATAGATAAGATGATTAACGTTCTCCCAAATACTTTTTGTCGCCTCACCAGATGGTTTCCAATTAGCCTCTTCAGCTGTAAGTCCTTCTATAGCGTGTATAAACGGTGCATACCAGCTTTCTTGATCGAATGTTGAATCCAGTACATTTAGAAGCAGGTCCGTTCGTTTCACTGTTATATCCCCCTTGAATTCCATTAATAACTGCCTTTGTTAAAGATTCTGTATTTTAATGAAACATCCTGCTTAGGGATTATCTCGTAATTGAGAGTATGATTATATGACCGTTTTACAAATAACAAAAAGAACCAAATCAATTTTGATTTGGTTTAATGTCATATTGAGCAACTTTACTATTATTTATGATACGGTTCAGCGAATATCACCAAAGAACATAGTTAATTTTGAACATAAAGTATTTATATCAATTTAACCATTATCCCCACTAAATATGGGGATTTTTATTTTAAATCAACTTGTGGGAGTTGAAGTGCTATTACACATATGAAATAGATAAGTGTTGTTTTAGGTGAAAACCATCCCCCCATAAGAACGAAAGACACTCTTTTAAGTGCCTTATTTCTCACTTAATACCTTCTCTATCCAACAATCTATAAATCGTACCTGTACCTACCTTAAACGTTGTACGAATATCATTAATGGACTTCCCTTGCTTATAAGCTTCAATTATTGCTTTCATTCTTTGCTCTTCTTTGCCACCTTCAACTAACTTTGTTTTTCTCCCTTTGAATTTGCCTTGACTTTTGGCAATCTCTATTCCTTCCTTCTGTCTTTGCTTAATCATTTTACGTTCAAACTGTGCTAGACCAGAAAAAATAGTAAAAAGAAATTCGCTCATAGGATTGTCATCAGATAAGTCCAACCATTTATCTGTTATGGATTTTAATCCAGCTCCTTTACTCTGGATGATTTCTACAATTGTTAGAAGGTCTTTTGTAGAACGAGATAAGCGACTTATTTCATGAATGATTACCGTATCACCCGCTTCAAGTTCATCTAACATTCTTTGTAGTTCGGGTCGTTCCATTGAAGCACCACTAAGCTTCTCAATATAAAACTCTTTACATCCTGCTTCCTTCAAAGACTTCTTTTGGCGAGCGATGTTTTGACCTTCACTACTAACACGTATGTATCCGACAGTTTTCAATTTAATCCACTCCATTACCGTTATCTTTAATTATATTTTACTGTTAATTACGGTAATAGTCAAACAGTAATAAAACTATATCACTAAACCCTTGATACTATTGGATTTCGGTTTTCATATGTTCATTACCGTTTATGTGTAGTCTATCGGTAATAAGGAAACATTCAACTCTTACCCAATCAATCCAACAAAACAGCATTACCCCATTGTTGAAGGTAATGCACACGTAATAGTTAAATAACTATAATCAAATACTGCCGAAACAGTCCATTTGCTGTTAAAGTAAAGTACCCATTCTTAGTATATGGTTAGCTAGATTTTTCTGGTTCACCATTTTTACTAAATTTAATACTGTAATATGCCATTGCTTCTAAACTACCTTCGTATTCAAAGATTCCTTTTTCGATTAATTTTCTAAGCCTATATTCCAGAAATCCATCTCCTATATATTGAAAAATGTGTCCATATACTTCCCCAATTAACCTTGCCGATTTAATAAATCCTTTTTTCTTACCTATTACCTTCTTGGCTTTTTCAATTATAAAATTGTCATAATAGTCTTCAGAAACATTCTTAATTTCACCATTTTCCCATATTCTCAACATACCAGAGTTTTCTGAAAGACTTAACCAATGTTTTTTAAATTCTGCAGGCTCTAAGTTGCTTAAAATCTTTTGATTCTCTTTACTATATTTGTAAATGGTTTGCAATTCTTCTAAGGTTATTTCGCCTGAAAAAAGTGGAGCAAACTTTTTAGACTTTTTCTTAAATAACTCTTTGTATAATTTCCCAGTATCAACTTGATAGATGTTGTTTTTTCTATCGCTTAACAAGTGCATTGTAAAAAGAAGACCTGTTTGTTCATGTGCATTTTCTGAAACCCATATATTAATTGGAACATTTTCTGGAATAGACGATAATTGAGTAAGTGCTTTCTGAAGATAATCTACATAAACTTCTGTTTCTTCATCATGAAAATTGTTTTTTATCCAATCAAATCTTTCTTTTTGACCATTTTCTGTTTCTAAATTTCTTATTGGAGCAACAGCAAAATTATCGAAAAATGTAATAATAAAATCTTCTTCCAGAACATTCAATTCCTTTAATACTTGCCTTAAATACGAGTATCCAAAAATTACATGGACTTTTTTGTAATTACCTTTATCGAATGTAATTGTTTCTTTAGGTTCTTCTGGATTAAGAATATCGTTATAAATTTCTTTGAGGTCATCTGAAAAATCAACCAATGAATATTCCTTATCATCCAACATATCAATTCTAAGAAGAATATGAAAGAGGTATGACCGTACCTCTCGTTCTGGCATGTCTTTAACTATTTTTTTCAACTGAATAATATCCACTTTAAAAACCCCTTATCAAATTGAGCTGTTGATATGTGCAGTATATCAAACCTCTAAGTTTAATATCCAATTCCAACAAATTATAATTACTACTTAACCGTAAATAGTATTAATTCTCTTTCTTCAACAACCACTTTTTAGTTGAAAAAGCCATACGACCATTCACACGTAAAAATATCTTAATTGACAGGTTTTTGGATATATTTGCACGTAATAGATATTTAACATATTGTGGGAGTGAAACACTAGTTTCACCAAAAAATCCCCTGTAATGAGGACTTTTTGGTTTGATTAAACTTATTGTTTCCATAGTTACCTATTAGTCTTTTTTAACCTTTTATGTTTAAGATAACGTTTTGAATTTGTTCACACTTCAAAAGTATGTTATTTGAGAGGATTTTCTTATGTTTCATACGTGGAATATTTAATAGAGATTTCGTGGCTACATCACTATTTTATGTTTTTGTCCATTTGTATAAAATATTTCTTTTATTCTATACTTTTATAATCAATTACCAAGTCAGATAACTGATTTAGTTTTAGAAATTCAATTTCCTCAACCCATTTTTTTCTTGCGTAATAGGTTGACCCATAAATTTCTTTAGTTATTGTATCTCCAAGATAATTATTTATAGTATTAAATCCTATGACTGTTTCAACTCTATTTATCTTCTGATTCGACAACCATTCATAAGAAAGATTCATAATATTTACCCCTGATTCATTAAATGAAATTTGCTCCATTACTTTTTGAGTAATTATTTTAAAAAAATAAACGGTTAATACTTCTATTGCTTTCCTATCTGCGTATATTTCCTGTATGTTTTTATATGATGGACTAATTTCCATTCTTAATATGCCTTCTGCTCTTGAAATTATATCCTCAGGTTGTTTATTTACCTTGCACTCCTTCTGTTTATCATAAAACATGATTCTACTACTCTTATTTTTATAAATCACAGTTTCACTTTGATTAATACAGTATGTACTTTTGTAAGGTAACTTCTTTGTACCTAAGTATTTTATGTAATCGCTCACTTTGTTTCCTACTTTAAAATTCCAGCAAACGTCAATTCTTTGTACAATCCATTTTGACCTTTCCACAATAATTCCAAATAACTCCTTTAACTTCTGTTCAAGCCTTTCCCAAAAGGTGTTTATATCGCTTTTATTAATCACATGTACATTTTGTCCATATAAAAATTTCGGAATAGATAACTGGATTATTAGGCTTTTGGTATTGGAGTAATAAACTATGTATGGAATTTCATCCTGTTCTAGCATGTATCGGTCATTTAATACGCCTGTTTCCCTATCGTAATATGTTGTTGTTTTTACATTTCCTATATTTTCAAATACTTCTTTTTCAATATGTATGTTTACCAACTTCATTTTTACTGTATCAAACATGGTCAATGCTCCTTTCTTGAATTTAATAAAGATTTCTGTATGTTATAAGAAATCCATGCTACTTATATTACCTTATGCTACCTCAATTTCTTTTACAGGCTTTTCTTTTGTTTCACTTTGTTTAACTGATTCATTTTTAGGAAGTAGGTCTATAACAATGGTTGAAAGCTTATCTAAAAACAATTCAAAATTTGTTTCTTTTTTCATTTGGTAACACCCCCTTTTCTAACGAGTAAACACATTGTAGCATGTTAGTAGCATATTGTCAATATCATGCTACTTTTTAACTTGACTTATATGCTACCTTTATGCTACAATTCAATTGCAACATCAAAGGAGTGAGAAAAAAATGAATGAAACTAGCTTTGGGCAAGAATTGAAAAAGCTAAGAAAACATGTTGGGATTCCATCAAAAGAATTATCACAAAAAGTAGGGAAAGCAGTCACTTATGTATCTCAGCTGGAACGTGAATTAATTAAAAACCCTTCATTTGATACATGTTTACAGATATTGCTAGAACTAGGTTTAAATAAGGAAAATGCCGAAAGAATGCTGAATTATTATGGAATACATTCAAAAGAGGAAAAGCAAGCTGAATTAGAATTGGCTGTAAAACTAGATAAAGAACTGTCATGGAAAATTAATTCTGGTTATTACAGTAAAAAATTCGAACAAATTGAAAGGAAAAGGAAATTATTTTTACAATTAGTTGATAATCATTTAGAAACGCTTGGGCGTTATGATAATTCAAGGGCTGACATGATTCTTAGCAATCTTATAGAACTGCTGAAAAGCGAAGAAAAAGCTGATTTACTTTTTACACTTTTTGAAAATGACTTTTCTAAATTCGATTATATGGAAATGCAATTAATTTTTTCGAATACAATGAAAGATTGTAAAAAGCTAATGACGGAAAAAATTATTAATTCATTTGAGGAGGAATGATACATATGAAAACAAAAGTAGCATTATATGTACGAGTTTCTACAGAAGACCAAGCAGAAAACGGTTATTCCATTGATGCACAACTGAATACTTTAAGAAATCATTGTGAATCGTTAGGGAAATCAATCGTTGAAGAATATATTGATAAAGGTATTAGTGGTAAATCAATTAATGGAAGAAATGGACTAAAAAGACTATTAGAGGATGCCAAAAAGGGAAAATTTAATGAAGTTATTGTTTGGAAAATATCACGCTTAGCACGAAATACAATTGACTTATTAAAGATTGTTGAAGAATTACATAAAAATAATGTTATATTTCGCTCTTATAGCGAAAATTTTGAAACTGAAACCCCAATGGGGAAATTTGCTTTACAAATGATGGGGGCAGTTGCCGAACTTGAAAGAAATACAATCGTAGACAATGTAAAATTAGGGATGACCCAAAGAGCCAAAGAAGGAAAGTGGAATGGGGGCAGTATGCTAGGCTATGCTTCTAAAGATAAAGAGTTGATAATTATTGAAGATGAAGCTAACCTTGTTAGATATATCTTTGATTTATATATAGGTGGCAAAGGTTATAAGGCAATTGCCAATAAATTAAATCACGAAGGTTACAAAACAAAACGTAATAAAGCATTCTCAATAAATTCTGTAAGAACAATTATTACTAACCCCTGTTACGCTGGATTTATCCGATTTAATCAAGTTGAGAATTGGAATGAAAAAAGAAGAAAGGGAACAAATAAAACTCCTGTCATTGTTAAAGGTGAACATAAACCTATTATTAGCGAGGATATTTGGGAAAAAGCAAAATCCATTTTAAATCAGAAATCACATAAACCAGCTAAAACATTTACTGGTACTTTCCCATTAACAACATTGTTACGATGCCCAATTTGTGGACAGGGAATGATAGGACATAAAGCAAAGAAAAACAAGAATGGTAATGAATACATTCGTTATTATCAATGTGGGAATTTTCATTATAAGGGTAGCAGTGTATGTAAATCGCATTTAGTAAATGCTGATATTGCCGAAGAATATGTTTTTAAAAAAATTGAAGAACTAACATCTAAACCCTCTGTACTAAAGGGAATTGTAGAGAGGGTCAATAGGGAAATCAAAACCCATAAACAGCCAATTCAAAACAACCTAAATTACGTAACTAAGTCAATACGTGATAATGAAAAGAGCATTCGAAAATTAATGACTATCATTGAAACACAAGATAATTTCCCACAATTAATACTAAAACGAATTGAAGAACTAGAAATTAAACAAAATGAACTAATAGAAAAGAAAAAATACTTGGAGTTTGAATTGAATAAACCAACTGTTAAAGAAATTTCCTTCGAGCAAGTTTCAAATATTTTAAGTGCATTTTCTAAAATATTGCCTACTCTGCCCCCAGAACAACAAAAGGATTTTCTACACTCTATTATTAATAAGATTACTGTTTATAAAGGTAATTCCCCTAGTAAAAGAAACATCAAAGATATTGAATTATTCTTTGATGTTTCTTCTTCACCAAACTATGTGCTTACTTATGGTACGGTTCCCCCCGATTAATCCGGAAAGCCCGATAAACCTGCTCCACTAAAATTAATCGCATGAGCTGATGCGGAAACGTCATCTTTGAAAACGACAGCGTATCATTCGCCCGCTTCATCACCGCATCACTCAATCCAAGCGATCCGCCAATCACAAAGGCAACCTTACTTTTCCCATAAGTCGCAAGCCTGTCCAGATCCGCAGCAAGCTGCTCCGACGATTTCATTTTTCCCTGAATCGCCAGAGCAATGACATGAGTATCATCCGAAATTTTTGCCAGGATCCGCTCGCCTTCTTTATCTTTGACGATTTTCATATCCTGCTCACTTAAATTTTCGGGCGCTTTTTCGTCTGCAAGCTCGATAATTTCCATTTTTGCGTAAGGGCCAAGCCTCTTCAAATATTCGTCGATTCCTTGCTTTAAGTATTTTTCTTTTAGTTTTCCTACCGTTATAATCGATATATTCACAGGTTATCCCCACTTTAAATTACGATATTCACAAGAGTTATCCACAATTGTGTATTTCCCATCCACATCCGGGGGCGAAAGTTTATTCCCCCACTATATATATGGCTGGGTTTTCGCACAATTCACAGGTTGTGGATAACCTGTTGGTTTCTTCAATTTTCATTATTTCCGGAGCCAATTCGTGCTCGTCAACATACATATCTATCGCTGTTTCGACATGATCTGCACATGCTTTCATGCTATTCCCTCCTTATCCACAGGTGGATTCTCTACTTATTTTACACCAAACATCTCATTTATCCACACCCTAAATTAAAAAGGGGGATTTGCAAAATTGTCTTCTAACTATGTTGAAGTGTTCCCAAATTTAAAACACCTGTTGATTGGAGCGGAAGGCGAGAGACTCCTGCGGGAGCAGCGGGACAGGTGAGACCCCGCAAGCGCCTGGCGCTGAGGAGGCTCACCGCCCGCCCCGCGGAAAGCGATCGCCTGCAGCGGAAATCAACAGACTATTTTCAAGGGGTATTAAAAAAATGGAGAGCTGCTTTAAGCGCCCTCCATTTTTTTAGCTGCCCTGCGCCTGAGATTCCCCCAACCGAACATCCGCCGATTGTTTCTTCCCTGAACGGTAATACGTAATCGAAATCGTATCACCTGGCTTTAGTTCGTAAAGCACCTTGCGCAGTTCAATAATATCCTTAATATCCTTGCCATCCATTTGCGTAATGACATCCATCTGCTTAATGCCAGCTTTTCCTGCAGGAGAGATCGGGTCGGATTCGAACACAACGACGCCTTTTGTCACACTCTTCGGAAGCTTGAGTGTTTCCTCCTGGTGGTAGCTCGACACTTCATCAAGAGAACGCATGCTGAGTCCAAGGAACGGTCTTCTTACTTCTCCGTACTTCTCAAGATCCTCAATGACCGGCTTCGCGATATTGACAGGAATGGCGAGGCCGATTCCTTCAACGGATGATTCGGCAATTTTCATGGAGTTGATGCCGATGACTTTTCCGTCGATGTTGATGAGGGCGCCGCCGCTGTTACCCGGATTGATGGCTGCGTCGGTTTGAATGACCTCGGAGTTCCAGTCTGGCTGTCCGTCGCCGTTCTCATCAATCGGAATGGCACGTTCCGTTCCGGAGATGATTCCCTGCGTGACAGACCCGGCAAATTGAAGGCCGAGGGGATTTCCGATCGCGATGGACGGCTCACCTGGTTTGACCTTGTCGGAGTCTCCGAAAGGAGCGACGTTTTTGATTTTGTCGCTGCTTACCTGAAGGACGGCAAGATCGGTCAGCTTGTCGCTTCCGAGAATCCTGGCCTTGATTCTTGTGCCGTCGGAGAGACTGATTTCAACCTGGGTGGCGCCTTCAATCACATGATGATTTGTTACGATGAAGGCATTGCCGCCGTCTTTTTTATAGATAACACCGGAGCCGGTTCCCGCTTCTCCGCTGCCTTCTTCCTCTTCCCAGAATCCGGACTGCTGGATATTGATGACGCCGACAACCGAGCTTGATACCTTGCTCACGATATTGGTAATGTCGGAGCTGACGTTAACCGAAACCTGCTTCTCGGGGCCAGCGGGCTCATTCGTACCGGTATTGTTTTCTTCCTGCTGAAAATTCCCGTTGACGAAATCATTAACGGTCGGGCCGGCAAAGAGGACGATGAGCCCTCCGAGTATGGCTCCTGTAATTCCAGCCAAAAACCAGCCGCCGCGGTTGCCTTTTTGCCTGCGAGGCGGCTCTTGATAATCCTGATCATAATACCCCATGTTTCCAGCTCCTTTTTTTCGCATGCTGCTATTGTTTATTATACTCAAGCTTGTGCAAAAAAATAATGATTAAACGGCTGTTAACGGAGTTGGCTTTATCGGATCGGTATCATAAAGGCCGATTCCGTCGCCTAAAACGAAGCCTTTGCTTTCCAATGTCTGCTGAACCGACATTCTCGCGAGATCCTTCATGTTGTTATCCTTGCTGAGATGGGCAAGATAGATTCGGGAAGTATGATCGCCAATGACGTCCGACATTGCTAGGGCGGCATCCTCGTTTGAGACGTGGCCGACGTCTGAGAGAATGCGGCGCTTAATGCTCCATGGGTAATGCCCCATCCGGAGCATGCTGACGTCATGGTTGCTTTCAAACACAAAGGAGTTGGCGTCCTTGATCATGCCTTTCATCCGGTCGCTGACGTAGCCTGTGTCCGTAATGAGGGCAAGCTTGCGCCCATTATGATGAAAGACGTAAAACATCGGTTCGGCCGCGTCATGCGAGACGCCGAAGGACTGGATATCCAAGCCTCCGAATGTTTTGACTGTATCGGTTTCAAAATGGAATTTTTGCTCAGACGGAACTTCTCCAATCAGCTTTTCCATCGCATTCCATGTTTTGCCGTTCGCATAGACCGGCACCTTGTGCTTTCTTGCAGCAACCCCAAGGCCTTTAATGTGGTCGCTGTGTTCATGGGTAATAAAAATTCCGCTCAAATCGTCCATGCTTTTGCCAATCTGGCTCATGAGCAGGCCAAGCTGTTTATTGCTTAAGCCGGCATCCACCAAAAAAGATTGTCCGTCCGCTTCTACGTAAATGGCGTTCCCCGTACTCCCGCTCGCAAGTACGCTAAATTGCAAGCTCATGTCTGTCACTCCAATTTTTATCTATTTAGTCGCTTTCTCAGGTCTGACTATCTGCCCTTCAAACGCGCTCACAAAATAATGTTCTTTGCCGTTCACCTCTACATACCAGTATGGCTGCAGGGTTTGTTTATTTGATTCCGCCTGCTCCGTATAGTAGCCCAGCTCCATTTTGGTAATCTCGCTTTTATACTTCAGGTCGTTTTCATTATACATCTGTTCAATGGCTTCAATCGCTGTAATGGTATCTTCCTGCTGTTCCTGGACTTGGTCGGATTCCATTACGTACGTTTGTTCATAGCTGATAATTTCCCTTTTGTCATTCAAATGAAGGGTGACGGCCCCAATCGGCTGATCAGATCCTTGATAAATCGTCATCCCATTGATTCGCTGGAAATAGGTAATGGCCGCTTTTTCCTGATTGTAGGACCAGAACACATACTCACTCCCGAATTTTAATGAGGAGGAAACAAAGCTATCCGCTTTGGACAAATCATCTTTTTCAATCTTGATCGGTTTTTTCAGCTTCATTTGCAGCAAGACCGATTCGGTTTCGCCAATCTGATCCTGGATATCGATCGCCGGCTCCTGATCCTTAAGAGCGGAGAGCTCTTCCTCCGTAAACTCATGCCGTTTAACGGCCAATAGCTTCAGCTCAGCGTTGTCCGGGGAAAGAGGCGGATATTTAATTTCTTCCGCCGCCAGCTGGTCTTGAATCGTCTCCTTCTGAATCGGATCATATTTGCTCGTCGTGAGCTTTTGAGAGTATTGCCAGGCAAGGAACAGGTCGAGAATAAGAAAAGCGAAAATAAAGATGGTTTTCGTTTTACTCCAATCCATCCTGTCTGCCTCCTCCCAGTGTTTTTGGATCATCAATCACACGGTAATTCCCTGATTTCGTCTCTGCATACCAAACGGGATTCACGATCACGTTCATATCTTCAGAGGACTGAAGCTCATAAGCAGGGAAGACCCTGACTACATTGTTGATGTTCATTTCTCCTTTGCTTTCAGTCAGCATCGCAAGGATTTCTTTGCCGTCCGGAAGCAAAATAGGCTCCTGACTGGAGTGCCTTTTCGTGCGGTATCCGGGACGCTCATAGCGGATGATTTCGGTACTGCCCCATTCTTGAAAAATATCCGTCCTGATGGATGGGGTTTCTTTACTGGGAAACACAGGCAGATTATTGATCAGCATCCTTAGAGTAATCTCCAAGTCCGGTGAATGACCGAAAAATACATAATCATCGGTCCAGCCGCCATGAGAGTTCAAATAATCCAGGCTTTGTTCCATGACCTTTGATAAAGCCGGTTCAATGGTTTTATCCTTTTTTCCGCCAGCTGTGTAGGTGATTTGAGAGAAGCCGCTGTCCTTTTCAATGACCATCCTTCTCGAACCATCGGTATAGACACTGTCCGATTTATTGTAGCCGCGTGAAACGTAGGAAGGGTTATTATACAGGGCCTGTTTAAAGTCTTCATCATCAATATTGCTGAAGGTATAGGAGAACCGGTTAAACACGCGTTTTTTTTCAGGGAGCATTAACACGGCGTCCTTGTTGAATGAATTTGCGAAATAACGCGGATATCCTTCTTCTTCAGCATTGCTGAAATATTGCCCCTGAAGCTGGGTTACCACGTCATGCTTCATTTTCACTTCATAAACGAGCTTGCCTTGAGTGGAGACAAAATAAACCGTTGGCGTTTTCACTCCGTCAAAAGGAATGATGATTCGGTCAAAGGCTTTGTTCACCGCTTCTTTTGTTTCCCAGTCTAAAATGCTTTGAAAGGTTTTAGAAGGGATTGTCTGGCTGAAAACCAGCTCGAGTTTTTTGCGGCCGTCCAGGCCATGGATAAACTGCAGAAACTCGGCCTCACTGTAGCGGGTTGAAAGATCGCTCGCTTCTTCAAGCTTCCAGTCGGCCATGGCTTTCCAAATTTTATCGAGCTGTTTGTCCGCCCCGTAATGGGTATTTTTATTCTCATGGTAAAAGACTTGCTGCGGCTTTACCACTTCGCTGAATTCGCGTTTGTCATCCGATAATTTTAGCGTTTCAAGATAGGTCATGCTTTCAATCGGGTCATAGGTCGGCTGAAACGTCCATATGCTCCATGTAAAAAACAGACTGACGATAATTAAAAAGCTTAAGACCAGGGTTTTCACTGTTTCCCGTTTCATTCCCAATCATCCTCTTGATTCGGATCGTACGGGAGTGTAAAAAACACAGTTGTCCCCCGTCCTTCCTTACTTTCTGCCCAAATTTCACCAGAGTGCGCCTGGACCATTTCTTTTGCAATCGCAAGGCCAAGCCCCGTTCCGCCAAGTTTCCGGGTTCTCGCTTTATCCACACGGTAAAAACGCTCGAAGATTTTTTTCACACTGTCTTTCGGAATTCCTACACCCTCATCCTTTACGCTGATGAGAAGCTCTTCCTCTAGGACCTTGATTCTAAAGGTGATTTTTCCGCCCTCAGGAGAATATTTCATCGCATTGGAGATGATGTTATCAAGGACTTGGGTAATCTTATCTGTATCAATGTCCACGTAAAGCTCTTCATTCGGTATATCGCGTTTGAATGTCACTTTTTGTGATTTCGTCATTTCAAACCGGTCTATGATTTTATTAAAAAACACCGTAAAGTTGATCCAGTCCGGTTTTATCCGGTAATCGCGGCTGTCCATCTTCGACAAATTCAGCAGATCATTGACTAACCGGATCATCCGCTCTGTTTCTGTCTGGGTCACATTCAAAAACTGGGGAGCAATTTCTTTATCCTCCCAGGCTCCTTCTGCCAAAGCATCCAGATAGCTGCGCATCGTCGTAAGCGGCGTGCGGAGTTCGTGTGAAACGTTCGCTACAAATTCTCTCCGCTCCTCATCGATCTTCTCCTGCTCGGTTACATCGTAAATAATCGCAATCAAGCCTTCAATAAATCCGCCATGCTCTTTTACAATGACAGAAAAATTGACTCGGAGAATAAGAGGTTTATCGTCAGAGCTAAAGTCAAGAAGGAGTGGCTCCTGCGATTCAATCAGCTGATCGAACTGGACTTCTTCCTCGATTTCCAGCAGCGAAGTGATTTTCATCGAAAGGGCTGTTTCATGTGAAACATTCAGCAGCTGTGCAGCCGGTTCATTGACTAGAATAACTTCGCCTTTGCGGTTGGTGGCAACGACGCCGTCCGTCATATTGGCGATGACTGATGCAAGCTTTTTCCGTTCCCCTTCTGTCTGGGAATGAGCTTCTTCAAGCTCCTCCGTCAGATGGTTAAAGCTTAAGGCAAGCTGACCGATCTCATCATTTCCATAGATCCGCACCTTGCGGCCAAAGTTTCCTTTTGCAAGCTCGAGGGCCTGTTTTCTCATATCAGAAAGAGGCCTTGTGATCGTCCTTGCGAGAAAAATCCCTACAAGAGCTGTAATAAGGAGAGAAAGTAAAGTACCAACAGCCAAAATGCTGTTAATATTCCTCATTTGCGTGAAAATCTCTTCCATAGAGGCTTCTATGTAAACAACCCCGATGATTTCTCCATCACTCTTCTTTATGGGCGTAGCATAGATTCGGATTCGTTTCTGGGTTTTAGGATCGAATACATCTTTAGGAGTTTGCAGCTCGGTTGAAAGGGCTCGGCTAATCATGATGTCGGTAATTTTCTTCCCGACTAAATCAGTGTCGGAGGTAGAGGTGGCTAGAACTCTTAAGTTGCGGTCAATGACGCGAACCTCTTCAATATCACCCGTCGTATAATCGCTTAATACATCTGCTAAGTCGTCCTCGAGTGAATCCGTCTCTTCTTTTGTACGGTCTTTATCGAATTCAACTCCAAGACTGTAGTTCAGCAAGTTGATTTGTTTATTAATGGAAATATTGAAGTTGGACTTCAGTGATTCTTCCATTTGCTTAACAAAGTACACCCCGATAATTTGCATCGCCAAAATAATCAGCAGTACAAATATCAGGGCAAATTTAAAATGGATGGAGCGAAAAAAGCCTATTTTATTCATTCAGACTACTCCTGTTCAGGATTTCGCAAATAATACCCCACGCCTCTTCTGGTCACGATCCAGTTCGGGTGGCTTGGGTTGTCTTCAATCTTTTCGCGCAAACGGCGAACGGTCACATCAACGGTACGGACATCTCCAAAATAATCATAGCCCCATACGGTTTGAAGCAAATGCTCACGCGTCATAACCTGTCCAATGTGCTTAGCCAGGTAATGCAGCAGTTCAAACTCACGGTGGGTCAATTCAATTGTTTCGCCGCGCTTCGTTACCACATACGCATCGGGATGAATAACGAGCGAACCTACGCCGATTTCATTCGTTTCACCCGCCGTGTCTTCAGTCGTTCCAACGGTATGCTGTCTGCGAAGATTGGCTTTTACCCTTGCCAAAAGCTCACGCGTGCTGAAAGGCTTCGTAACATAGTCATCTGCGCCTAATTCAAGGCCGAGGACCTTATCAATCTCCGAATCCTTCGCTGTCAGCATAATAATCGGCATATCGTATTTCTTCCGCACTTCACGGCACACTTCCATTCCGTCCCTGCTCGGAAGCATGATATCGAGAAGAATGAGATCAGGCTGGAATTCCTCAACCTGCTGCAGAGCATCGTTTCCATCATAGGAGCAATGGACATCGTATCCTTCTTTTTTCAGGTTAAATTCAAGTATATCTGCAATCGGCTTTTCATCGTCCACGACTAATATTCTTCGGTTATCCATTATTGATCGCCCCTTTTGGCCAAGGTTTCCCATTTTATATAAAGTCACTTTTTTATAGTTCTAAACAGACTAATTATACCGATAGTATGTCCTTATTTCCACCTTCTGCATGAATTCTGTCAGAAAACAAAAGAAGCTGACCTTATTGATGCACCTTAAGGTCAGCTTTCCTCTTATTGCTTTACATAATCAAGCGGATTTTCTAAATTTCCGTTTTTATATACTTCAAAATGAAGATGCATGCCAGTGGAGCGTCCTGTTGAACCCATTACCCCGATTTGCGATCCCTTTTGGACCGTATCGCCTTCAGAAACCGTAATGGAGTTGAGGTGGGCATATACTGTCTTCATGCCGTTCTGATGATCAATTTCAATTTTGTTGCCGTATGCCCCGCTTTTTCCAGCGAAAACAACTTTCCCATTATCGGCAGCTTTAATCGTCTTATCCTGCACGCCGGAAATGTCGATCCCTTTATGGGCACGGCCCCAGCGCTGTCCCTGCTTGCTCGTAATCTGGCCGCCAACAGCAGGCCAGCTCAGTGATCCATCGCCTTTCGACGTTTCCTTCGTCCCTACTTGAACAACCTGCTTAACCGGGTCTTTACGCTTTTCCTCTTTAGCCGTCGTTCTTGTTACCGTATCGCCATTTACCTTCGTATAGACGTACTCACGAAGGGCCTGTCCCGTTTCCCCTTTTTGAGAAATGCTCTCTTCTCCCTTTGGAAGATCGCCATTTTCCTGTTTCTCCTCTTCAAAAGGAATATCCTCCACCTTTGAAGATTCCTCTGTCACTTTTACTTCCATAAAAGGCTTAGGAACGACAACCATCAATGTATCTTCTGGCTTGATTGAAGTCCGGGGATCCATATTCCCGTTCAGCCTCAGCAGTTCGTCAACAGAAAGACTGAAATCCTGTGCAATCGTCTCCAGGGTATCGCCATTTTTCACGCTGTACAGGGACTCTCCCTTTGTTCCTTTCTGCAAAGCTTCAAGCCCTTGTCCGGTGTTGCGGATATCTTCAGGCTTCACCTTTTGCTCCTTAATTTCCGGGGCAGCCGAATACGTAATATCCGTAATTCGCGATTCTCCCTCTTTTATCGGCTCAAAAGGCTTGCCGCTTCTTTTATGCTCCTCAAACGCAGCGAGCTGGTCCGCCGGCATAAACTGATGAAGATAATCTCTCAGCGTTTTTTCCGCCTCTTCTTTAGAATTAAAGGAAACCGCCGTTTTACCGCCAATTACAATAGAATAGGCCTTAGCCGCTAGGTCAAGCTCATTCACGAGGTTCTGCTTAGCGCCTTCATTATCCGCTAATGGCTGAAACATCTGCTCAGGGACAATTTCCATATCCTCCACCGTCAGATTCAGACCCTTCTGATCATATTGACCGCCGGCACGCTTCACAATCTCCGCTTCCGCATCCTTTAAAACATCCTGATTATCGATGGTGCCAAGCTTCTTCCCATCTATGTATATATGATAAACCGTTGCTACCTGATCCTCCGCAGAAGCCGTTTGGCTTCCAAGCATGACTGTCGAAGTAATAATACCGCATGCAAGCGCATACTTAAATTTCGATTTATGTGGCTGGTTCATAGTCGTTGTCCCCCTGAAAACAATTCATTGCTGCTCAATAGGTTATGATTTACACCCCATCAAGCAGGGAAAAAAACGCGCCTCAAAAAGGCACCCGTTTAAGATAGCACAAACTTACTAAAACTCGCCCAATTTGCTTCCAATTGTTAAGGGATTGTGGTCAATTTGTTATAAATGGGTGGGTTTTTGTAATAATCAGGGTATTATTTAACAGGTTTACCAGTGGGTCAAATAGCATTTGGAGTGGAAAGGAGGGAGGAAGAGATGGAAAAATAATAAAAAAGACACATTCCACCGGGAACATGTCTTTGGATGGCTTGGGACGGAATCGAACCGCCGACACATGGATTTTCAGTCCATTGCTCTACCGACTGAGCTACCAAGCCATTATATAATTTTCGTCAGAGCCATTGGATATCACTTGCACAATCGCACAAATCTCAGAAAGCTTATTCAAGCAGCAGCTCCATTTGTGCGCTGAAGCATTGCTTTGCAGCTTATTCGGGCGTGCTCTACCGACTGAGCTACCAAGCCACATTTTATTAAGTTAGTACGCCACTAAATATGTATGAAGAAACAAAATGGCGGTCCGGACGGGACTCGAACCCGCGACCTCCTGCGTGACAGGCAGGCATTCTAACCAACTGAACTACCGGACCAAAAGGGGTTATATAAATGGTGACCCGTACGGGATTCGAACCCGTGTTACCGCCGTGAAAGGGCGGTGTCTTAACCGCTTGACCAACGGGCCAATATTTAGAGATGAGCCATGAAGGACTCGAACCTTCGACCCTCTGATTAAAAGTCAGATGCTCTACCGACTGAGCTAATGGCTCCCTTTTTAAACCTTGCTGCCACTTTAAACTCAGTATCAGAGCGCCTCAGCGACGTTTTTAATAATAGCATAGATTAATAGAAAGAAACAATAGTTTTTTTACAAAAATGACAAAATACTTTTTGAATCCCATATATCTTTCTTGCACGCATGATTTATTATGCTGTTTGATAGTCGGGATGTCTACTTCTTTTTAAAAGAATACAGTTATTTTACGTAGTAGATTATCTTTGGAATATCGAAGAATAGCCATTTATCTTTTTATCGGACATTCAACCTTTTATCGGACGCTTGTCATCTTATATCGGACACTCACCCCAGGATATCGGACAGTTTCTCTCCCTTATAGGACACTCCGCTGCTTTTATCGGACTTTCAATCTTTTATCGGACTCTCCTCACCTTATATCGGACACTCGCCCCGGTATATCGGGCCGTTTTCCTCATTTATCGGACTCTCCGCCGCACGTACAAAGTAAAAACCGAACAGCACTAACCTCTACTATATTAAAAAAGAGAAGCCAGCTAACTGGCTCCCCTTTTTTAAATCTATTAGTTTGCGCGGTATACGCTTCTAAGTACATTCGTTTGCGAACGATCCGGACCCACTGAGAAGATGGAAAGCGGAATTCCTGTCAGCTGTGACACGCGCTCCAGATAGTGGCGGGCATTCTCTGGAAGATCTTCAAGCGTTTTCGCTCCTGTTATGTCTTCTGTCCAGCCTGGCAGCTCTTCGTATACAGGCTCACAGTCCGCAAGTTCTTTAAGGCTTGCCGGGAAGTGTTCCATGACTTCGCCTTTGTAGCGGTAAGCAACACAGATTTTCAGTGTTTCGATGCCTGTCAGCACGTCGATGGAGTTAAGAGACAGGTCTGTAATTCCGCTGACACGGCGGGCATGGCGGACAACGACGCTGTCAAACCAGCCGACACGTCGCGGACGGCCAGTGGTTGTACCGTACTCGCGGCCGACCTCACGGATTTGGTGGCCGATCTCATTATCGAGCTCAGTAGGGAAAGGACCGTCTCCGACACGGGTTGTGTACGCTTTGGAAACTCCGACTACATGGTTGATTTTTGTTGGGCCTACGCCTGAACCGATTGTTACGCCTCCCGCTACCGGGTTGGAGGAAGTAACAAATGGATACGTACCCTGGTCGATATCAAGCATGACGCCTTGAGCTCCTTCAAACAGCACACGGCGGCCTTCATCCAATGCGTCGTTGAGGACAACGGATGTGTCGCACACGTACTTTTTGATTTGCTGGCCGTATTCGTAGTATTCATCAAGGATATCCTCGATTTTAAAGCCTTCAACCTCGTACATTTTTTCAAAAAGACGATTCTTTTCTTCTAAGTTGCGTGCAAGCTTTTCTTCAAAGGATTCACGGTCAAGAAGATCGGCGATGCGGATCCCGATTCTCGCTGCTTTATCCATATACGCAGGCCCGATTCCTTTTTTCGTCGTACCAATTTTATTTGCGCCTTTGCGGTCTTCTTCAACGGCGTCTAATTTTAAATGATAAGGAAGAATAACATGGGCACGGTTGCTGATTCTCAGATTGTCTGTGTTTACGCCTTTATCATGAAGGTAAGCGAGCTCCTGAACAAGCGCTTTCGGGTCAACCACCATTCCGTTGCCGATTACACAGATTTTATCACTGTAAAAAATTCCGGATGGAATCAAATGAAGCTTGTACGTGACTCCGTCGAATTTAATGGTATGGCCTGCGTTGTTTCCGCCTTGATAGCGAGCAATTACTTCTGCATTTTCTGAGAGGAAATCGGTGATTTTCCCTTTTCCTTCATCTCCCCACTGGGTTCCAACTACTACTGCTGAAGACATATACCTGCACCTCCGAATGCGATTTAACTTGCGATTTCAATCCATTTATATACACTAAATCCATCCAATATTGTACCAATGAGATGGAGGAAAGTCAATTTATTTTCCGAACATTAAGTAGGTCGGTGGTTATTTTTGTTCGTGAATAGGAGAATGGATGCAGATAGTAAATAGATGGGGGTTTGTTTACATAACGCCGGGTCTATCCCGCTCTCCTTCACCGCATAAGGGGACAGAGGCAGTCTCATGTAAACCGGTGCGCCTCCTGGGTTTGTGAAGGATGGTGCCAGAGCTTTAGCCTGATAGCAAATGACGGGACTGGCACGGTGCCAGTCCCGTTTTGCTTCACCGCAGCCGGGGACAGAGGCTGTACTGGCTGAGACCTTGATACATAAGGTTTGAGTAGAGGCGGTGCCGGAGCTTTCGTTCTTTAGCTGAGTGCGGGTCAGATCCCAAGCTATGTCACCCGTCCAAAATATCCAAAAAATTCTCTTGCCTATTCTAAGTTCACACCCTTATAATACAAATTAACGAAAGCGCTTTCGATAAGAGGAGATTAGGATGACCACGATCTATGATGTAGCAAAAAAAGCTGGGGTTTCCAGTACAACCGTTTCAAAAGCATTAAATAATTATCCGGATGTGAGCGAGAAAACAAAGAATGTCATTTTGACTGTAGCAGCGGAGATGGGTTACTTGCCTAATTCTCACGCCCAGTCCCTTTCCACCAAAAAAACATGGTCAATTGGAGTCATGTTTACGGAGGAAAATGAAGTGGGGATGAAGCATCCATTCTTTAATGCTGTCATTGAAAGTTTTCGCAAGCATGCGGAAAATGAAGGGTATGACCTCATTTTCCCTTCCAGAAATCTCCGCAACCGGAATACGACCTATCTGGAGCATTTTACATACAGAGGTGTGGATGGCATTATCATCATCTGCTCTGACCAAAATGATCCCCAGGTGCTGGAAATTCTGGACAGCAACATTCCTATTGTCGTGATTGACATGAATGAGGTTAACAGCAGTGTCGTTTATTCTGATAATGTGACTGGAGCTGAGACTGCAGTAGATTACCTCATATCACTCGGCCACCGCAAGATTGCCCATATTTCAGGTGATTCCGAAACATTTACTGGTGAGGCAAGAATTAATGGGTACGAGAAGGCAATGAAGAAAAGCAGTCTTGCTATACCTGAAGGATATCTTGTAAACGGAGGGATGTTCTCCATTCAGGAAGGCAGAGCAGCAATGGAACAGCTTTTAAAACTGAAGGATCGTCCTACAGCCATTTTCATAGCTGGAGACCAAATGGCAATTGGGGCAATGGAAACCATTAAAGACCATGGTCTTGCTGTTCCGGATGATTTTTCGATTGTTGGTTTTGACGATATTGAAATGGCGAGCTATGTAACACCTAAATTAACCACGATCAAACAGGATACAGATGCACTTGGTGCACAGGCAGCGAGTCTGCTTGTGAGTCAGATTGTCCAGAAAAAGAAATCAATAAAATCTGAAATGATTCCAATTCAATTAATAGAACGCGAATCCTGCCGAGCTTTAACCTAATTTTTTTTAATTTTTATAGTAACCGCTTTCAGTATATTTTTTTGCAGTTAAACGAAACCGCTTTCGGTTATATGTTTATTTTTTTTACAAAAATCGAAACCGCTTTCGAACAGTAAGTAAAGCACTTATTTTCCAATACCATTTGAAAAGGGGCTACATGATGAAGAAAACACTGAGTATGTTTTTATCGCTTGTTTTACTAGTCGGCGTTTTGGCAGGCTGTTCAGGTTCACAAAGTGCAAACGGATCAAAAGGCGGTAAAGACATTGATTTGAGAATCTGGTCATTTACAGATGAATTGAAGAAGCCTATTAAAAAATTTGAAGAAAAGAATGGCGTGAAGGTGGAGCTGACCATCGTTCCGATTGCAGACTATCCAACGAAGCTAAGGCCGGTTCTTGAAAGCGGCGTGGGAGCTCCTGACGTATTTACGGGTGAGCTTGCCTTTATTAAGCAATGGGTGGATGCGGGATATTGGGAAGACCTTTCAAAATCCCCATACGATGCTGAAAAGTTATCAGATCAATACATTCCTTACGTATTTGATATGGGAAAAGACAAGGATGGCAAGGTGCGAGCTCTTTCCTGGCAGACGACTCCAGGCGGTGTTTATTACAAGCGAAGCATTGCGAAAGAGGTTCTTGGAACGGATGATCCTGCTGAAGTCGGGAAAATGATGTCTTCTATGGACAGTGTGTTTGCAACAGCAGAAAAATTGAAAGCGAAAGGCTACCGCATGTTCCCGGATGAGGGCGCAATCCGCTGGTTTGCTCAAGGCGATGCACCTGAACCATGGGTAAATGATAAAAATGAGCTGCAGCTGACTGACAGAAAAGTTGAATTTATGGACTATGCAAAAGAAATGAAGACGAAAGGCTACACAGCCAATGCTGCAGAATGGTCCCCATCGTGGTTCGAATCCATGGATAAAGCCGTGAAGGTTAAAGAGAACGGAAAGACAGTTGAAACCAATGTGTTCTCCTATGTACTTCCTACTTGGGGTCTGCATAGTGTTTTGAAAACAAATGTAAAAAAATCCACGGGTGATTGGGCAGTTACAAGCGGTCCGAGTCCATATTTCTGGGGCGGTTCATGGCTTGGTGTTTACAGCAAATCAAAGAACAAGGAACTGGCTTACGATTTCGTGAAAATGATGACGCAGGATAAAGACTTCCTTAAGGATTGGGCGAAAGAAACAGGAGATGTTCTATCCTACCTTCCTGTTACAGATGAAATTAAAGGTGATTTCAAGGATGAATTTCTTGGCGGGCAAAATAATTATCAATTCTTCCTTGATCAGGCTCAAAATATTAAGCCGGGAATCGTAACGAAGTATGATCAGCAGCTTGATACCCTTTACGGCAATGCGGTTAAACAATATACGGATGGAAAAAAATCCAAGGATGACGCGATTAAAGAGTTTTATATGAAAGCGAAAAATGCGTATCCGGATTTAACGGTTCCAAATAAATGATAAGCAGCAAGCGGCTTAACAAGCTTTAGGCCGCTTGTACTTCTTGAAAGAGAGGGAAAAAGGTGAAAAATTTAAACCGGTATGGGTACTTTTTTATCGCACCGTTTTGGCTGGTCTTCTTAGTATTCAGTATCTATCCAGTTGCGCTCACGTTTTATTACAGCTTTACGAATTATACCGGCAGCGGAACTGCTGAGGTTGTCGGATTAGCGAATTATACACGTCTTTTAACGGATTCCTTCTTCGTGCAGGCCTTTGTCAACACGCTGAAAATCTGGGGCATTAATTTTGCTTTGCAAATGGGACTTGCGTTGATTCTTGCCGCCATTTTTTCCGATATGCGGCTAAAAATGAAGGGCCAATCGTTTTTCCGGGCAATTTTTTATCTGCCAAATTTGATAACGGTCAGCTCCGTTGCTCTATTATTCGGGATTCTGCTGGATTGGCAGCATGGCTCGCTGAACGTTGTTCTTATGAACCTCGGATTGATATCTGATCCAATTAACTGGCTGAATGAACCAGCCACCGCTCAAATTTCCGTTTCCCTGATCTTAACGTGGATGTGGTTCGGACATTCCTTTATTGTCATCATGGCTGGGATTTCCGGAATCTCCACTGACTATTTCGAAGCCGCTCTGATCGATGGCGCAAACCGCTGGCAAACACTTGTCAGCATTACCCTGCCTTTATTAAAACCGATTCTTTTGTATATCATGATTACCTCTCTCATTGGTGGTCTTCAATTATTCGATCTTCCTATGCTGATTACCGATGGCATCGGATCGCCGGACGGATCGCTGAACACGATGGTTCTGTATTTATACAATCAGGCATTCAAGTACAACAACTATGGCTATGCTTCCGCAGTTGCTTACGGATTGTTTATCATCACAGTCATTTTCTCTGCCGTTGTCTTCAGATCGATGTACAGCAGCGAACGAAAACAAGCAAGGCAGGTGTAAAAAATGATTGAAACGAACAAAACCATTCCTACTGAATTGAAATCAAAGCCTGTCTCTCTTCAGCCAAAGCCTAAAGGCGGAAAAGACCGGATCATCAAAGGGATTCTTTACATCGGCATGACCGTTTTAGCCATTGTTTGCTTTGTTCCTTTCCTGATGATGCTCGTTAATGCCACGCGCTCCAATGAAGCGATATTAACAGGCTTTACTCTCGTACCCGGCAATGCACTTCTCGAAAACTATCAAACGATGATGGATTATGTGAATGTGTGGACAGGCTTTAAAAACAGTCTTTTCATCTCCGTTCTTGTAACGATCCTGACGGGGTATTTTTCGGCCCTGACTGCATACGGATTCGCTTTTTACACGTTTAAAGGGAATAATTTCCTCTTCGTTTTCATGCTCGTCATGATGATGGTGCCCGGACAGCTTGGTTTAATTGGATTTTATGAATTGTCCAAGACATTAGGAATTCTTGATACGTATATTCCGCTCATTGTCCCGGCTGTCGCAAGCCCGTTTGTTGTATTTTTCCTGAGGCAATATATTTTGACGACTCTTCATCCGAGTTTAATAGAAGCAGCAAGAATCGATGGGGCTAGTGAGTTTAAGATTTTTCACATTGTTGCCATCCCCATCATGATGCCTGCTATTGCAACAATGTCGATTTTCACCTTTATCGGATCCTGGAACAACTACATTATGCCTTTAGTGCTGATCTTCTCTCCGGAAAAGTACACCTTGCCGGTTTTAATGGGATTTTTAAAAGGTTCTCAAGTCGCTCAAAATCTCGGATCCATGTATCTTGGCATTGCCATTTCAGTCGTGCCGATCATGATTGCGTTTCTATTCTTATCTAAATACATCATTAACAGCATCTCAGCTGGAGCCATCAAAGAATAAGGAGTGAAGTGAAGTGAATTTTTCTAAAGAGTTTATTTTCGGTACAGCAACGTCTTCCTATCAGATTGAAGGAGCACATAACGAAGGCGGAAGGACCCCTTCGATTTGGGATACATTCTGCGACACCCCCGGAAAGGTTTATGAGCAGCACAACGGAAATACGGCATGTGACCACTACCACCGTTTCGAGGAAGATATTCAGATCATCAAAAACCTGGGCGTCGATGCTTATCGCTTCTCCATTGCCTGGCCTCGTATTTTCCCTAAGAAAGGCGAGTACAACGCAGAAGGAATGGCTTTTTATAAAAACCTGGCGAAGCGTCTTCAGGGAGAAGGCATCAAGCCTGCGGTTACGCTTTATCACTGGGACCTGCCTATGTGGGTGCATGAAGAAGGCGGCTGGACAAACCGTGAATCTGTGAAATGGTTCCTCGATTACACAAGAGCATGCTTTACAGAGCTTGATCATCTCGTTGATTCCTGGATTACGCACAATGAGCCTTGGTGCGCGGGCTTTCTTGGCTATCATCAGGGCGTTCATGCACCAGGCCATACGAACATGGAAGAAGCCGTTAAAGCCGTTCATCACATGCTGCTTTCACACGGAGAAGCTGTGAACATGCTGAAACAGGAGTTTTCATCCCTCACTCCAATCGGTATTACGCTGAACCTGTCCCCTGTTTATGCAGCGTCCGATTCAGCGAACGATTTGCTTGCTGCGAATAATGCGGATGGCTATTCTAACAGATGGTTCCTGGATCCGATTTTCAAAGGCAGCTATCCGGCAGATATGATGAATCTCTTTTCTAAATACGTTCACTCCTATGATTTTATTAAACAAGGAGACTTGGAAACCATTTCGGTTCCATGTGACTTTTTCGGGATTAACTACTACAGCCGGGCCATCGTTGAATTCAGCGCAGCCCAAGATTTCATGAGCAAAGGCGCTTATTCGGATTATGAGAAAACCGGGATGGGCTGGGACATCGCTCCGGATGAATTTAAAGACCTGATTATCAGACTCCGTAAAGAATACACGGACCTCCCAATCTACATAACGGAGAATGGGGCCGCCTATGATGATGAGGTGGAGAATGGCAGAGTACATGATTCCCTTCGCACCGATTATATTGAAAAGCACCTTCAAGCCGTCTCTGATTTAAATGAGATGGGCATGAATATTCAAGGCTACTACTTGTGGTCCCTGCTCGATAACTTTGAATGGAGCTTCGGCTATGACAAACGTTTTGGCATGATTTATGTGGACTTTGATTCTCAGGAACGAATCTGGAAGGACAGTGCCTATCGGTATGCAGAAATCATTAAGCAGCGGACACCTTCCTTGCAGATCGGTTCTTAATTCGCCTTTTGGACAAAATCAAGGAGGTAAAGAGATGCGCAAATTAACAGGTATGATGATTTCCTGCATGCTGATTGCAGGGTTTACAGGCCCTGCACAGGCTGCAGGCAGCAAGGAGGCGATCCCGTTCCATCCCGTTGCGATTAAGGGGAAGGATCATGGGACAGCTAAACTGATTATCCCCGTTCCAAAATCGCATCACGTGGCCGTAAAGGTATCAAATGAACCGTTCGGCAAAGTTAAAACCGGCGATTTGGCGCCGAAAGGACGAACGGTCACGAATCCATACCTCTCCGGTTCTGACCTGACAGGTGTTGATCCGAAAATCAACAAGTATGCAGGCGTTTATCTGTTGGATTCAGCGAATCGGGTCCTTGATTTTGAACAGATTGCCTTGAAGGAAAACCAGATCCAAAAGGAAAACTGGAATCTTGTATGGCAGGATGAATTTGACGGATCCGCGATCAATGAAAGCAAGTGGAATTTTATCCAGGGAGGCGGCGGCTACGGGAATAATGAGCTTCAAAATTATACGAACCGCTCAAAAAACGCCCGTCTGGAGAATGGTTCCCTTGTTATTGAAGCGCATAAAGAGGCTCTGGGCGGCAATGAGTATACGTCTGCCAAATTGACCACGCAAAACAAAGGCGACTGGACGTACGGCCGCTACGAAATTCGTGCGAAGCTCCCAAAAGGCCAGGGCATGTGGCCGGCAATCTGGATGATGCCGACAGACTATGATCTATACTCAGGGTGGCCTGCCTCAGGAGAAATTGACATTATGGAATTGCTCGGACACGCTCCGAATGAAGTGCATGGCACGCTGCATTATGGACTGCCATGGAAAAACACAGGGGAGATGTACCGCCTTCCGCAAGGCGCGAAGGATTTCTCAGAAGCCTATCACACCTTCTCGATTGACTGGGAGCCTGGTGAAATTAGATGGTACGTGGATGGCGTTCTTTATGCAAAGCAAAATGACTGGTACAGCAAAAATGAAAATGCTGCTGCACCCTACACGTATCCCGCTCCCTTCGACCGTGACTTTTTCCTTCAGCTGAACGTGGCTGTTGGCGGAAACTGGCCCGGTTATCCGGATAGCACTACGGTCTTCCCAAGCCGGATGCTCGTCGATTATGTAAGAGTGTATGAATTGGACGGAAAGTATCGCGAGGCCGGGGAAAGACCGGTCGCTGAAGAGACAGCTGCGGATCTTCGTCCCCCGCTAGCTGACGGAAACTATGTGTATAACGGGGAGTTCGAGGCCGGCCTCAATGAGTGGAAGTTCCAGCCGTTTGAGCCTTCCAGCCTGTTTGGAGGAGAAGGAACGGCAGAATCCGTGAACGGTGAAGCAAAAATCAGCATCACGAAACCAGGGAATGCCGTACATGCCATCCAATTTGTGCAGCCTGCCCTTCCGATTGAAAAGGGAGAGCGCTATAAACTGACATTTGATGCCCGGTCTACTGGCCCTCGTGCGGCTGGTATCAATATTTCGGGTCCCGAACGCAGCTATACGAGATATTTATCCGATCAAACTCTTTCCCTTACGGACAAGATGCAGTCCTTTAGCTATGAGTTTACGATGGAAAGCGAGACGGATCCTCATGCGCGTCTGGAATTTAATCTGGGCCAGGGCTCGGATCTTCCAGTTTGGATAGACCATGTAAAGCTCGTAAAGCTTCCAAAGGATCCGAACGCACCGAAAAAGGTACTACCTAACGGAAACTATATTTACAACGGAACCTTTGACCAGGGGACGGCGCGCATGGAGTTCTGGGACCTTGCCGCGGATAAAGGATCTAAAGCCGAGGCTTCAGTCGGTGAAGCCATTCCGGAACGCAAGCTTCATGTGGATATTAAGCGCACCGGAAGCTACGCTGATGCGATTCGCTTAAGTCAAAACAAGCTGAATCTTGAAGAGGACGCGGCCTATATCCTGACCTTTGACGCAAAAGCGGATGCAAAGCGGAATATCGGATTCCAGATTACAAATGAGAACCGCTCAGCCTTTTATACGAAAACCGAACAAATCCCGCTTACAGCAGACTTGAAATCCTACCGATTGCTGATTCAGCCTTCGGAAAGCGATCCGAACAGTGTGATCGAATTTCTTTTAGGCGGAAATCGTGCGGGCGTAACGATTGATAACATTGCAATGAAACGCCTTGCCAAACCGGCTGTACTTGAACCATTAGGTACCCGCATTGAAGCGGAAAACTATCAGGACATGTTCGGCGTGCAAAACGGCCTAACCAGTGTCGGCTGGATTGACGAAGGCGACTGGATGCAATATGCCGTTGACGTCAAGGAAGCTGGGGAATATACGGTTACATTTCTTGCAGCATCCGGTCGAGACGGCGGGAAATTCACTCTTCTCAGAAAAGTAGGAAACCAGTACACAGGCGATCTGCCTCAAGGCGAGATTAAACTGGAACAGGCAGATGCCAGAGCTGAGGCGAACATCCCGCAGACCGGCGGATGGGATACGTGGAAAACCTTCGAAACCAGCATCCGTCTGGAAAAAGGCATCCAAACCCTGCAGGTTTATGCACCGAATGCTAATTTGGATTGGATGGAGTTTAGGAAGGTTGGAGAATAAGGCAGCCCCGCTTCTTTTGGAGGAGCGGGGTTTTTCGGTGTGTAAGCGTAGTGCGGTTGACGGCAGGTGCACTGTGCACTGACCCCCATTGAATCACCGCACAGGGGGACAGAGCAAAAAACATGCCATCCGGCTCCTAGTATACAATCAGAAAGCGGGGGGACGGAGATTTAGTGCTTTAGCAAAGCGGGGGTCAGTGCATTGCACTGACCCCCATCGAATCACCGCACAGGGGGACAGAGCAAAAAACATGCCATCCGGCTCGGGATATGCAATCAGAAAGAGAAGGGACGGAGGTTTAGTGCTTTAGCAGAGTGGGGGTCAGTGCAACAGCACGAAAAAGACCACACCCCAAAAGGGTGCAGCCTCTAAGCCCCTGGAGCGTCGTCAAACCTCCGCTCCAAGTTCACGAACTTGTTGTATTCTTTTACGAACGCCAGGGAGACGGTTCCCACGGGACCGTTACGCTGTTTGGCGATGATGATTTCGATGATGTTTTTGTTTTCGGATTCTTTGTCGTAGTAATCGTCACGGTATAGGAAGGCGACGATGTCGGCATCCTGCTCGATACTTCCGGATTCACGGATGTCGGACATCATCGGACGCTTGTCCTGGCGCTGCTCCACTCCACGGGAGAGCTGGGACAGGGCGATGACGGGCACCTTGAGCTCACGGGCCAGGGATTTGAGCGTTCTTGAGATTTCGGATACCTCCTGCTGGCGGTTATCCTTGCTTCGGCCGCTTCCCTGGATGAGCTGCAGGTAATCAATCAGGATCATGCCGAGGCCGGCCTCTTGCTTGAGACGGCGGCATTTTGAGCGGATCTCACTTACGCGGATCCCTGGGGTGTCATCGATATAGATTCCTGCGTTAGAAAGGCTTCCCATAGCCATGGTGAGCTTTCCCCAGTCCTCGCTTGTCAGGTTACCGGTTCTTAAGTTTTGGGCGTTGATGTTGCCTTCTGCACAGAGCATACGCATAACGAGCTGGTCGGCCCCCATCTCGAGGCTGAAGATCGCAACGTTCTCATCTGTCTTGGTCGCGACGTTCTGGGCAATGTTCAGGGCGAAGGCGGTTTTACCAACAGAAGGACGGGCGGCAACGATGATGAGGTCGTTTCGCTGAAAGCCTGCCGTCATCCGGTCGAGCTCAGAGAACCCGGTTGGTATTCCCGTGATGTCTCCTTTTCGGTTGTGAAGAAGTTCAATATTATCATAGGTTTGAACGAGGACATCCTTAATGCTCTGGAAGGAGCCTGCGTTTTTGCGCTGTGCTACTTCCATGATGCTTTTTTCAGCATCTGTCAGGAGATCGGCCACTTCGTCTTCGCGTGTATAGCCTTCCTGGGCAATCGTGCTTGCCGTCCGGATTAGTCTTCTTAAAATCGATTTTTCTTCTACAATTCTTGCATAATATTCTACGTTCGCCGCTGTTGGTACTGAGTTGGCAAGGTCTGATAAATAGGAGACCCCTCCAATTTCTTCAAGCAGATTTACATCTGCGAGATCAGAGGTAACGGTGACCAGATCTACAGGCTCGCCCTTGTCGGTAAGCTGGAGCATCGTGTTATAAATTTTCTGGTGCGCAGCCCGGTAAAAATCCTCAGGTATTAATACTTCTGAAGCCATCGTTAAGGCTTGCGGTTCAAGAAAAATGGCTCCTAGTACAGCTTGTTCAGCATCTATATTCTGCGGCGGAATTCGGTCATTGAATAGTTCATTCAAGTTCGAGCACCGTCCTTTAGGTTAAAATGGCACGTACTTGTTCTATTATATAAGAAAAAGGTGATAGAAGCTGTAACAGAATTTTTTCTGATCAGCTCTATCACCTCTCATGCTGCTTTCAATCCTCAGAAAACCCTGATTTTCCGCATTTTGTAAAACGCGGCAATGGGTTAACTTTCCATGCTTATTCTTCCGTTACATGAACCTTTAGAGTTGCTGTTACTTCGGTATGAAGCTTTACAGGTACGTTTGTGTATCCAAGACCTCGGATCGCATCCGGAAGGTCCAGTTTGCGCTTATCGATTTTGATGGAGTGGACCTTTTTCAGCTCATCGGCAATTTGCTTGCTTGTGATGGAACCGAATAGACGTCCGCCTTCTCCAGATTTCGCTTTCAGTTCAACGGTAAGCTCTTCAAGTGTTTTTTTCAGCTCTTCCGCCTGCTGAAGCTCTTGTTCTGCTTCTTTGCTCTCTTTATTCTTTTGGGCATTAAGTGCTGACATTGCCGCATTGTTTGCTTCTACAGCAAGACCTTGTTTAATCAGGAAATTGTGCGCGTAGCCGTCCGCTACGTTTTTTACCTCGCCTTTTTTTCCTTTGCCTTTAACATCTTTAAGAAAAACTACTTTCATGCCTTAATTCCTCCTTCAAAATAGTCGCCAATTGCTTGCTTTAATCTCTCTTCCGCTTCTGCAACCGTTATGTCATGAAGCTGGGTGGCCGCGTTCGTCAAGTGCCCGCCGCCGTCCAGTGCTTCCATAATCAGCTGAACATTCACATCCCCAAGCGACCTTGCACTGATTCCAACCGTATTTTCATTGCGCCTCGCCAGAACAAACGAAGCTGAAACTCCGCTCATCGAAAGGAGAGTATCCGCTGTTTGAGCAATGATAACCTGATCGAAATAATCCCCGTTTTCATCAGAGTCCATTGACAGCGCTACGCCATTCTCAAGCAGCTCGGTGTTCTGAATCAGCTTGGAGCGTTTCACGAAATGGTTGATGTCCTCTTTCATAAACTTTTGAACAAGAATCGTGTCCGCTCCTTTTGACCTGAGATAGGATGCTGCATCGAACGTTCTTGAGCCGGTTCTGAGCGTAAAGCTTTTTGTGTCCACTATTATACCAGCTAACAGGGCCGTTGCTTCAATCATTTTGAGCTTCAGACGCTTCGGCTGGTATTCAAGCAGCTCCGTGACAAGCTCCGCTGTAGAGGACGCATACGGCTCCATATAGACAAGCAGAGGGTCTTTAATAAATTCCTCGCCCCGCCTGTGATGGTCAATCACCACTTTATCATGAACACGTCCCAGCAGCTTCTCATCAAGAACGAGGGAAGGCTTATGTGTATCCACGACAACGAGCACCGTTTCCTCTGTCACCATTTCAAGCGCTTCTTCCGGTTTAATAAAATGGGACCACAATTCGGTATGAAGCTTAAGCTCCTCTACAAGCCTTTGAACACTCGAATCTATTTCATTCTGATCGAGAACGATGTACGCTTGCTTGTCGTTTACTTCTGCAACTTTCAGAACGCCGATTGCTGCACCGATTGCATCCATATCCGGATATTTATGGCCCATGATCAGAACCTTGTCACTGGCCGTGACAATTTCCGTCATTGCGTGGGAAATAACACGGGCGCGGACCCGGGTTCTTTTTTCCATCGGATTCGTTTTGCCGCCGTAAAACTTTACTTTGCCGTTCGGCTGCTTAATGGCAACCTGATCTCCTCCGCGGCCTAAAGCAAGGTCCAGGCTCGATTGCGCCAGATCTCCAAGCTCCTGAAGGGAGTGATGTCCGGCACCGATTCCTACACTGAGCGTAAGCGAAATATTATAAACGGCTGTTCGCTCGCGCACCTCATCAAGGACAGAAAACTTGTTTTTTTCCAATTTTTCTAGGATATGCTCATTTAAAACAGCAAGAAACCGCTCAGAGGAGACGCGCTTTAAAAACAGCCCCTGTTCATTCCCCCATTTATTCAAAAGGGACGTCACTTCACTGTTAATCGTGCTTTTCGTCTGATCGTCCATCCCTTGCGTTACTTCATCATAGTTATCAAGAAAAATAAGGGCTAAAACCGTTCGCTCATTTTTATATTGCTTTTCAATCTCTTTTTGCTCCGTTACATCAAAGAAATAAAGCAGGCGTTCTTCTCTTTTAATAATCACCTTGAACTTCCGGTCATGAAGAGAGAGCGTCTCTGAGTCAACCTCCTGTTTAATAAGAGGAATGAGCCCTTCCGCTACATCATAAAGCGTCCGTCCGACGAGCGTATCTTCATCAAAACAGGAAGCAAGGAATGGATTCGTCCATTCTATATAGTACTGATCATTAAACAGCATGATCCCGATCGGCATCTCCATCAGCGCTTCTTCTCCGACCTTTTTCAGCCTGTAGGAGAGCGTGGATATGTACTCTTCCATATCCGACTTCATTTTGGCATCAGCCTGAATAAGGAGAATAATGGTAAATCCCATAAGAAGAAGGCCTGCGAAGGACAGGATCCAGTTATAGTAAAAAAGGATTGCTAGAGCGATCACTGTCACGCTATATAGAGCGTATATAGGGTAACGGAATAAGCGCTTTTCGTAAAAACTTGGCATCTGTTTCAGCTCCTCGCAACAGTGATACCGTTTTGTAAAACCATTAAGATTTTGGAGTGATTTTCTCCCTTAATCTGAATCCTATGTCAATTATACCTAAGAATTGAATTGGATAAAGCAAAATCGAGAGGAATAGGGAAATAATAACAACCGTGATGGGAACGCTTTTTGATATTCCCTTTACGTAAGCATAGTAAAACAGGAAAGAAAACCCTTGGATGACTAACAAAATCATCAGGATAAAGAATACATTGGACACAGCCATGCTCGCGTAGGATCCCTTCTCGAATCCAATATAGCTCAGCAGAACAACCGCCAAATAATACCATGCAATGCTTTGCGGCAGCTTCCATTCCCTGAATGGCTTTAAAGGCTTTACTTCAAGCTTCAGTCTTTTAAGAATAGCAGATGCAATTGCATGAGTAATGATTGAGAAAAAGAAACTGCACATTACTGCAACTGTCGGCATTAATGTGAAAAACTGTTCCATTTGAGTCCGCATAAGCCTCATCTGTTCTTCCTTCGGAGGCTGACCCATCGTTTTCATAAAGGAGGTCGCCATATTCATGGATTCCGTCATAATAGACTTGAATTCGGTTAGAGGATTCACTTGAAAAAAAAGAACCGAAATCACATAGCCTCCAAGGATGGTAACGAGGAATGCAAAGGTCCCGCCAATAACAGCCGGAGCACTTCCTCTTTTCTTATAAAGTGTACCCATGATGATCCCTGTTAAAGCAGTCGGTGCTGCAGCAAGCAAGGCACTGATTGATCCCGTTATAAAAACGACCGGCAAAGACGCGGCAAACAAAAGAAGACTGCTCCTCGTGTCATGCCTTAATGCATATACAATGAAAGGAATAGGCAGGGCAAATGAAGTAATTATCCCCAGAAGCGGGACGGTGATGGTAATTAAGACGGCAACAGTAAAAAGAGCAAGCATAATCGCTCCCTCTGTCAGGGCTTTCGTGCGTTTCACAGGTTCACCTCATTCAGCTTAAATCACAAGGGGGAGAATAATCCTCTCTATCCGTAAAAATAAAAAACTGCTCTTGTAAGCAGCCTTCACCTTGTTATGTACGATTCAATTATATCATTTTTTGCTGGTAAAGAGTAATGGGCTGTACTCATTGAGTTAGGCGCGGATTCATGCGGAATAAATAATAAAAGACACTCACAGAATGAGTGTCTTTTGGGAATGTCTTATTCGCCTGTAACGTATGGAAGCAATGCCATTTGGCGTGAGCGTTTGATAGCAACAGTCAATTTACGTTGGTATTTAGCGCTTGTACCAGTTACACGACGAGGAAGAATTTTACCGCGCTCGGAAACGAATTTTTTAAGCAAATCAACATCTTTGTAGTCGATGTGCGTGATTCCGTTAGAGGTAAAGAAACAAACTTTACGGCGCTTCGCGCGACCGCCTCTGCGTCCTCCTGCCATTTGTCATACACTCCTTTCGAATTGGATTTTAGTTTTTAGAATGGCAAATCATCGTCTGATATATCAATCGGTTGTCCATCATTGGCAAATGGATCATCATCAAAGCTTGTACGGCCTTGATTGTTGTTATTATTCCGCTGCTGATCTGAACCACCATATGATCTCTGGCCGCCCTGAGACTGGCCTCCATCATAAAAGTTATTGCTGTTTCCGCCACCGCCGCTGTTTCCAGATCCCTTAGGCTCTAAAAACTGCACGCTGTCGGCCACAACTTCAGTAACATACACACGGCGTCCTGTTTGATCCTCATAGCTGCGAGACTGCAATCTGCCTTCAACGCCTGCTAAGTTGCCTTTTTTCAAGAAGTTTGCCACATTTTCGGCCTGACGTCTCCATACAACGCAGTTAAGGAAGTCTGCTTCCTTTTCCCCCTGCTGGTTCGTAAACGTACGGTTTACTGCAAGAGTGAAGGTGGCAACAGCTGCCCCCGCTGGTGTATAACGAAGTTCAGGGTCTTTTGTAAGTCTTCCGACGAGAACGACACGATTGATCATGAAGACCATCCTTTATTTAGAAAATTTATGATCGGCTGCAATTATTCTTCTTCTTTAATCACGATGTGACGAATGATGTCTTCGCTGATCTTTGCAAGACGGTCAAATTCTTGAACCGCTTCTGCTTCAGATGCAACTTTAACGATCTGATAGTAACCATCGCGGAAATCGTTGATTTCATAAGCAAGGCGACGTTTGCCCCACTCTTTCGTTTCCTTTACTTCCGCACCATTGTCAGAAAGAATTCCGCTGAAACGCTCAACAAGAGCTTTCTTCGCATCTTCTTCGATGTTTGGACGTACGATGTACATAATTTCGTAGTTTGTCATTACTCTACACCTCCTCTTGGTCTAAACGGCTCTCAAGCATATGAGAGCAAGGAGCAATATTCAATTACTCACAAGTTAGAATTATACCAAATGGATTGGGATTTGGCAAGGCGCTTCCTTTAATTTGAGGGGAAGCGGAGCGGTTTTGGTGTAAATGGGTGCGGAGGGTGCGAAATTTGATGATAGGGTGTGGTAATTCAGCTCTGCTGCTGGAGGCGCCTGACCCGCTGTGCTTCACCGCATCAGGGGACAGAGGCCTTAGTCTGTGAGCTCATATACCGCAAGGGTTTCCAGAGGTGGTGCCGGAGCTTTAATCCGGTGAAATTTCAGGGGACTGGCACGGTGCCAGTCCCGTCATACATCACCGCATCGGGGGACAGAGATCATAGTCTGCGAGCCCTTATACTGCACGGCTTCCCAAAGAGGGTGCCAGAGCTTTAGTCCGGTGAAATTCTTGGGGACTGACCCCGGAAAGCACCGTCCGTCCCACCCAATCCCACAAAAAAAGAAGACTCCCTCAAGAGCCTTCTCCTTCAAATTAAACGTTAAAACGGAAGTGAATAACGTCTCCGTCTTTCACAAGATATTCTTTTCCTTCAAGACGGACTTTTCCGGCTTCACGGGCTGCACCCATTGTTCCTGCCGCAAGAAGGTCTTCGTAGTGGACGGTTTCGGCACGGATGAATCCGCGTTCGAAATCCGTATGGATGACTCCGGCACATTGTGGAGCTTTCATGCCAAGACGGAATGTCCATGCACGTACTTCCTGAACGCCTGCAGTAAAGTAAGTCGCAAGACCAAGCAGCTGATAAGTTGCGCGGATCAGCTGATCCAGTCCGGATTCTTCAATGCCAAGCTCTTCTAGGAACATTTCTTTTTCTTCCGCATCAAGCTCTACAATTTCAGATTCGATTTTCGCACAAACAACGATCACTTCTGCGTTTTCGTTTGCTGCAAAATCTCTTACTTTTTGAACGTAAGGGTTTTTAGAGGAATCGGCTACTTCATCCTCTGCAACGTTTGCGACATAAAGAATCGGTTTGCTTGTGAGCAGGTGAAGCTGTTTGACATGCTTCATCTGTTCTTCCGTGAACTCAACCGAGCGGGCTGGCTTGCCGTTTTCGAATGCTTCTTTCAGCTTGGAAAGAATTTCGTGCTCTGCGACTGCATCTTTGTCCTTTTGCTTAGCAAGCTTTTCAACTCGGGCAGCACGCTTATCAACAGACTCAAGGTCAGCGAGAACAAGCTCCAGGTTGATGGTTTCAATGTCGTCAATTGGATCGACTTTACCGGATACGTGCGTGATGTTTCCATCCTCGAAGCAGCGGACTACGTGAGTAATCGCGTCTACCTGGCGGATGTGGGAAAGAAATTTGTTTCCTAGTCCTTCACCCTTGCTCGCACCTTTTACGATTCCGGCAATATCGGTAAACTCAAAAGCCGTTGGAACGGTTTTCTTAGGCTGAACAAGCTCTGTCAATTGACGAAGACGCTCGTCCGGCACTTCAACGATGCCCACATTCGGGTCAATCGTACAGAAAGGATAGTTGGCAGACTCAGCGCCAGCCTGTGTAATTGCGTTAAAAAGAGTGGATTTCCCTACATTCGGAAGTCCGACAATACCTGCAGTTAAAGCCATGTTTCGTTCAGCTCCTCTATGATAAACAAAGTCCGATTTCCGGGCTTTGCTGTGTTAGGCCGTACTTTTGTAAACCAACCCCAATTATAGAAAGGAAATCAGGAAAACACAAGAAAAACCGGCCTTTTTCGGTTATTCTGCCGGCGGTTCTGCTTTTACCAGCGTCTTTTTCATTTTTCTTGCAAACTCTCTTCTTGGAATCATGACACTGTGCGCGCACCCTTCACACTTGATCCGGATGTCCATCCCGAGACGGATGATTTTCCAGCGGTTTGTTCCGCAGGGATGGGGTTTTTTCATTTCGACGATGTCATTTAAATCAAATTCCTTATCCGCCACTTTGCTCACCCTTTCCAATGGATGGATCTTTAGCATCCCGGTTGTACATTACGATGCGAGGGAACGGGATATCGATTCCATGCTCGTCCATTACAAGCTTAATTTCCTTGCGAATCATTCTTGAGACGTAGAAATGCTGCATCGGTGCCGTTTCGCATACGACCCTGAGCGTAATTTCAGACGGCCCGAAATTATGAACCCCAAGCAGCTCAGGTACAGCCGCCATATCCTCATATTTAGCAGGGAGGACGCGCAGCAGATCCCGGATGACTTCTTCCACATGCTGAATGTCCGATTCGTATGCCACGTTAATGTCGACGACCGCCGTACTATTATGAATCGAGAAATTGGTCACTTCCACAATACTGCCGTTCGGCAAAATGTGCAGCTCACCCGTCCAGCTTTTAATTTTTGTTGTCCTGAGTCCGATTTCCTCGACCGTTCCTTCAAAACCGCCGACGCGAATCACATCTCCGACGGAAAACTGGTCTTCAAAAATAATAAAGAATCCGGTGATGATGTCGCGTACAAGGTTCTGCGCACCAAACCCGACTGCCAGCCCCACAATTCCCGCTCCGGCAAGAAGAGCTTTGACATCCAGACTCATCGTTTCGAGAACCATTAAAAGAGCGGCAAAGTAAACCACATACGCTAAAACGTTGCTGAGCAGTTTAGCTAGCGTATTTTCGCGCCGTTCCGAGATTCGAAGAGGGGATTTCCCTCTAAGCGAGAGGACTTTTTGTATCGTAATATTACCAACCCGAATAATTAGAGCAGCCACAATAATAATCATAATTATTTTCAGGATCCCGAATCCAATTCCAATCCAAAGGTCCTCGTTCAATAAGTATTCTTGTATTTTCGCATTTACCTTTTCATTCAAAGGATTCACTCCTGTCTATCTCATCATCTCGTTTTAAAGGGTAAGATTCAACTAGCCTTTATTTTAGCAAGTTTTGCTGAAGTTTGACAGGGTGATGAGGAAAAAGTGGCGGCGTGTCAAAGTTCCATCCCCCTAGTATAGATTCCGCCTGTAATCCGTATACTGATAGTACTTTGAGTACAAGGGAGCTGGGCAGCGGCTATGAATCTAAAATCGGGCTTGTTTTCATCTTTCAAGGATCCGGAACGCATTTATTATGAAGATCAGGATGCACAGGAGCTTCTGTCCTCCTGTATTCTGACGCTCCTTCCAAAGATGATTGGCAGGGAAATTGTTATTTTATGTATCGGAACAGACCGTTCGACTGGAGACAGCCTGGGGCCGATTGTGGGCACAAGGCTTGCTGAGAAGGGGATGGAACGGTTTCATGTATTTGGAACTTTGAAGGATCCCGTTCATGCCGTGAATCTGGAGGAGTCAATTGCCTTTATTCAAGCATCTTACAGGAATCCTTATATTATTGCGATTGATGCCTGTCTCGGGAAACTGAAAAGCGTCGGTTCGTTTCAGGTAGGTCCGGGACCTGTTAAGCCCGGGGCTGGAGTGAATAAAGACCTTCCGGCTGTCGGGGACATGCATTTAACCGGAATCGTCAATGTGAGCGGATTTATGGAATTTTTCGTTCTGCAGAATACACGGCTGCACTTGGTTGTGTCGATGGCGAATCTGATTGCCGACAGTTTGATTGATGCAGAGAAACGGCATGTGGTCCGTTCCTCTTGGATCAGGAGATCGCCACTCGCAAATTTAACTAAAAAAAGTAATGCTGAATCGTCACAAGCAGAATGATAACAGGGAGCGCCGGAAGCAGGTTTGCAACGCGGATTGCTTTGATTTGAAGCATATTCAGTCCGATGGCGAGAATCATGACGCCGCCTGCTGCGGTCATTTCCGATATGAGGGACGATAGAAGCTTTTCTTCGATGGACGACTGAATGACTCCCGCTAAAAGTGCAATGGCCCCTTCATAAAGGAGTACAGGAATAGCAGATAAGAGAACGCCGATTCCAAGTGTGCTTGCAAGGACTGCACTTGTAAACCCGTCAATCATCGCCTTTGTCATCAGGACGCTGTGGTCTCCCCTTAAGCCGCTGTCGAGCGCCCCTACGATCGCCATGGCCCCAATGACAAATATAAGAGTGGCTGTGACAAATCCTTCAGCAATGTTTCCGGATTTTGATTTTCCCATTCTTCTTTCAATCCATCTGCCGACAGCATGAAGCTTCTCCTCGAGATTGAGCACTTCTCCAATGACCGCACCTGCAATCAGGCTGACAATGACATAAAAGAAGTCCTCGCTTTTAAATGCCATCGTAATTCCCAAAATCGAAACAGACAAGCCGATCGCAATCATGACCGTTTCCTTAATGCGGTCGGGAATTTTTGTTAAAAGCAGCCCAATGAGTGTACCTGCTGCGATGCCAAGGGCATTAATCAAACTGCCTAATAAAACCATAGTAAACGCTCCAATCGATGTTTTTGCACAGGAAAAAAAGAAACCCCCAGCCTTTACGGTTAGGAGGATTCTTCCATGGCCAGGAGTTCGAGAATTCGTTCTAAATCTCCTGAATCGGTAAATTCAATTTCAATCTTCCCTTTATTGTGCTGCTGTTTAATAGATACCTTCGTTCCGAAATAGGCTTGAAGGGAGGTTTCACGCTCCGCAAGAAAGAGGTCCCGTTTCAGCTGTTTTTTCGGATCCGGAGCTTTGCCTCCGCTTTCGTTCAGCTGCTGAACGAGAATTTCGGTTTGTCTGACGTTAAGCTGTTCTTTTATTATTTTTTCAGCCAATAATTGGTATTTTTCTTTTTTCTTCAATCCGAGAATGGTACGTCCATGCCCCATGGAAAGCTGGCCTTCATTGATCATCGTCTGTACGGCGGCCGGCAGTGTCAGCAGACGGAGATGATTGGCAATATGCGGACGGCTTTTTCCTAAGCGCCTGGCCAATTCTTCCTGAGTTAAATCCAGTTCTTCCAAAAGGGATTGATAAGCCTGGGCTTCCTCAACAGGAGTTAGATCCTCCCGCTGCAGATTTTCAAGCAATCCAAGCTCCATCATCTTCTTGTCGTCCAATTCTCTTACGACTGCCGGGACCGTCTCAAGTCCGGCGAGCTTGGCCGCGCGGAATCGTCTTTCTCCTGCTACAATTTCAAATCCCTTAATGGATTTCCTGACAATAATCGGCTGCAGGATTCCATAATGAAGAATTGAATTCTTTAATTCTTCAATCGCATCCTCCTGAAAGGTCTTGCGGGGCTGATAGGGGTTTGGGCGCAGTTCTTTGACTTTCAATTCCTGTACCATTTCTTCATTGCCCGCCTGTAAAAGCGCTTCCAAACCTTTCCCCAGTCCTTTAGGCATTCGCAGCCACCTCCTTGGCAAGATCCAGGTACACTTCCGCTCCTCTAGAGCGTGCATCATACAAAATAATCGGCTGTCCATGGCTTGGCGCCTCACTCAGCCTTACATTTCTTGGAATAACCGTACGGTACACTTTTTCCCTGAAATATTTTTTCACTTCTTCTATAACCTGAATTCCGAGGTTCGTCCTGGCATCAAGCATCGTCAGCAGGACACCTTCGATCATCAGGTTCGTATTTAAATGCTTTTGAACGAGCCGGACGGTATTCAGCAGCTGGCTCAGTCCTTCAAGGGCGTAATATTCACATTGCACCGGGATAATGACTGTATCCGCAGCTGTTAATGCATTAATGGTTAACAGACCAAGCGACGGAGGGCAATCAATCAGGACATAATCATAGTTATGCTTTACCTTATCGAGTGCTCTTTTTAATCTTACTTCCCGGGAAATAGTCGGAACGAGTTCAATTTCCGCTCCTGCCAGCTGAATGGTTGCGGGTATTACGTGAAGGTTTTCTACGGCTGTTGGACAAATGGCGGCGGCTGCCTCTCTATCTTCAACGAGAATATCGTATATGCAATACTCGACATCTGCTTTTTCAATCCCTATTCCGCTCGTTGCGTTGCCTTGAGGGTCTGTATCGACTAAAAGGACTTTTTTCCCTATATAGGCAAGGCATGCACCAAGATTTACGGAGGTCGTCGTTTTGCCGACTCCGCCTTTTTGATTCGTTATGGCAATAATCTTTCCCACGAGGTTCACCTACTCCTGCATCTCTATAATCTTCTTCCTTTTCAAAGGCCGGACGTCGCATCTTATCTGATCAGCGGCATAAAGCTATTATTCTATTTTAACAAAAAATGAGTGACCGTCGCTCTGGATTTTTCTAAAATCTTGAAAAACATGTCTAGAAAAGCGCAAGCGCCTTGAACAGCCCCGACAAGCACTGGAAGTGAATCCAGCAAAGTCCGGTTTTGACTTTGCTGGATTCTCTGAAGTGACCTCGAGGGGCTAGGCGCTGGAGCTGGACAAATCAACTTATACAAAGAAAGATGATTAGGTAGAAATTTATACATTCTTATCGTAGTAAAAAAAACTCCCCAATCACAGGATTAGAGAGTTACTTCGGAATTTTGATGGTGAATTGGATGTATTCTTCAAATTCCTCTTCTTCCGAATTGATTTGAACGCCGGTATCCGCAACCATCGTGAGCGACTGCCTGATCGTGTTCATGGCAATTCTTGTGTCGCGGCTGAATGCTTTGCGCTTCGGCTTTGGTTTCGGTTTATCTTTTTCAAGCATTTTAACGACACGGTCTTCGGTCTGCTTCACATTCAGCTGTTTTTCTATGATGTCCTGCAGAAGAGCCACCTGCAGTTCAGGCAATTTAAGCGGAATAAGCGCACGGGCGTGGCGCTCCGTAAGCTGTTTTTGAAGAAGGGCTTCTTGCACTTCATCCGGAAGCTTTAAGAGTCTCAGTTTATTCGCAACTGTAGACTGGCCTTTTCCTAGCCTTTGGGCAAGGGCCTCTTGAGTAAGCTCATGCAGTTTGAGCAATTTTGCATAGGCAAGCGCTTCTTCAATTGCGGACAATTCTTCCCGCTGCAGGTTTTCAATAAGCGCAACTGATGCGGTTTCCTTGTCATTAAAATCCTTGATGATGGCGGGAATCGTTTCCCATCCGAGTCTTTGCACGGCTCTCCATCTTCGTTCGCCTGCAATCAGCTCGTATTTGCCATCAGCCGGACGGACTACAATCGGCTGGATAATACCATGCGTACGGATTGTCATGGACAGTTCATCTATTTTTTCATCCGAAAAAATGGAACGGGGCTGAAATCGGTTCGGCGTAATATCGAGAACAGGAATTTGTTTGACTTCTTCTCTTGATTCCATTTCTGCCTCTCCTGCTTCACTCTCCAAATTTTCTAGCGTCTGATCTGTTTCTTCCTTTTCTCCTATTCCGAAGAAACGGGAAAACGGATGCTTCATGTGAGTACACCACCTTTGGAAACTACCAATTTATAATTCTATTTTTTAAGCCGGAATTCCTGCATGCCCCTGCTTGCTTGGGCACTTTTTAAAAATATGTATCATTCGATTGGTGTCTTGTTAGGTGTTCCGGGTTTGCGCGGATATTTACCAGGAGTCGGCTTTATTTTTTTAATCACGACGATGTTTCGTTCGCTCTCTTCAATCGGGAGCTGGAACTGATGAATTGATTCCGTTTTTCCTCCGAGAACGTTAATCGCTTTTTCGCCTGCCTGAAGCTCATCCTCCGCTGCTGCTGCTTTTAAAGCGACAAAATGCCCGCCTTTTTTTACGAGAGGCATGCACAATTCACTTAAAACAGACAAACGGGCAACGGCACGTGCTGTCACTACATCGTACTTTTCACGGTGCTGTTTATTTTGGCCGAACGTTTCAGCACGGTCATGATAGAAGGATACATTGGTCAGCTTAAGACTCTTTGCCAGCTCCTCCAAAAAGGTAATCCGTTTATTTAAGGAATCGACAATGGAAACAGAAAGCTCCGGAAAGCAGATCTTAATCGGCAGGCTTGGAAATCCCGCTCCCGCTCCAACATCGCAAATGGAAAGCGGCTTTGAAAAATCAAAATGAAAGGCTGCACTGATTGAATCGTAGAAATGCTTCAGATAAACCTCTTCCTTGTCTGTAATGGAGGTAAGATTCATTTTTTCGTTCCACTCCACGAGCAGACGGTAGTACGTATCAAATTGGGAAAGCTGTTCAGGAGAAAGGGAAATGCCTTTCTCCTCAAGCTTAGATTGGAATAAGGAAATGTCCATCACGAAATCCTTTCTTGTGCTTTAGTCGTTTGCGACTTTCGCGATTCGGCCCTGCTCCATATAAACGAGCAGGATGGAAACGTCCGCAGGGTTCACACCGGAAATTCTGGAAGCCTGGGCCATAGAGAGCGGCCGCACTTCCTTCAGTTTCTGGCGCGCTTCGGATGCAAGTCCATTTATCGCGTCGTAGTCAATGTTCTCAGGGATTTTTTTATTTTCCATCTTTTTAAGTTTATCGACCTGCTGAAGAGATTTATCAATATATCCTTCGTATTTAACCTGAATTTCCACCTGCTCTGATACGTCAGGGTCTACAGGGGAATCTGCCGGTGCAAGCTTCGCAATGTGGCTGTAGTTGATTTCCGGTCTTTTCAGAAGATCGCCGGCCCGGATTCCGTCCTTCAGCTCGCTTCCGCCCGTGGAACGGATGAGTTCCTGAACTTCGGCATTCGGTTTAAGGATCAGTTTTGCGAGACGGACTTTTTCTTTTTCAATGGCCGCCTTTTTCTCTGTGAATGTCTGATAGCGGCTGTCGCTGATCAAACCAATTTTATAGCCTGTTTCAGTCAAGCGCAAATCGGCATTATCATGACGAAGCAGCAATCGGTATTCGGCACGTGATGTCAACAGACGGTACGGTTCACTCGTCCCTTTTGTGACCAGGTCGTCAATCAGAACTCCGATATAGGCATCGGAACGGCTGAGAATGACTTCTTCGCGGCCAAGCGCTTTTTGACCGGCGTTGATTCCCGCCATAATGCCTTGTCCCGCTGCTTCCTCATAGCCGGAGGTTCCGTTAATTTGTCCCGCCGTGTAAAGTCCAGGAACTTTTTTCGTTTCCAGGGTCGGCCATAGCTGGGTCGGTACGATCGCATCGTACTCAATCGCATAGCCAGGTCTCATCATTTGAACATTTTCAAGTCCCGGAATGGTGCTGAGAATCTGCTTTTGCACATCCTCAGGCAAGCTTGTAGAGAGGCCCTGCACATAAACCTCTTCCGTATTGCGGCCTTCCGGTTCAAGGAAGATCTGATGGCGCGGCTTATCATTAAAGCGCACCACTTTATCCTCAATGGATGGGCAATAACGGGGGCCTGTCCCTTTAATCATACCGGAATACATCGGCGAACGGTGCAGGTTGCTGTCGATAATCTGATGTGTTTCTGCACTTGTATAGGTTAGCCAGCATGGAAGCTGATCTGTAATGAATTTGGTTGTTTCATAGGAAAATGCCCGGGGCTCCTCGTCGCCTGGCTGGATTTCCGTTTTGCTGTAATCAATGCTTTTGCTGTTGACACGGGGAGGAGTACCTGTTTTAAAACGGACAAGGTCGAAGCCAAGCTCCTGCAAATGCTCGGAAAGCTTAATTGATGGCTGCTGATTATTCGGTCCGCTGGAATAGGAAAGATCCCCCAAAATAATGCGTCCGCGCAGGAAAGTACCTGTTGTTAGAACAACAGTTTTAGAATGGTATTCTGCGCCTGTTTGGGTGATAACACCCCGGCATTCGCCGTCTTCAATAATCAGGCTGTCGACCATGGCCTGCATGAGGGTCAGATTCGGTTCGTTTTCCATCGTTTTTTTCATTTCATGCTGATACGTAAACTTATCCGCCTGCGCACGCAGTGCCCTTACAGCAGGACCTTTAGCGGTATTCAGCATTCTCATTTGTATATGCGTTTTATCAATATTTTTACCCATTTCGCCGCCTAACGCATCAATTTCCCGTACAACGATGCCTTTAGCTGGTCCTCCGACGGACGGATTGCAGGGCATGAAAGCGACCATATCAAGGTTGATCGTAAGAACGAGCGTTTTTGCGCCCAGTCTCGCGGATGCGAGAGCGGACTCAACACCTGCGTGGCCTGCACCAACGACGATTACATCATAATCACCAGCGTGGTATGCCAATGTTGTTTCCTCCTTTAGTTGTAAAGCTGCTTATTTCATCTATATCCAATTTATTGAAGGCTGAACCGATGAGGCCGGCCTTATTTTCCAAGGCAAAATTGAGAGAACAGCTGATCAATCAAGCTTTCGTGTACAGAGTCCCCGATAATTTCTCCAAGCTGCTCCCACGCTCTCGTCAAATCGATTTGAACCATATCCACGGGCATTCCGGCATCAATTCCATTGAGTGCTTCTTCAATGGATCGCTTTGCCTGAGTCATCAGAGCAATATGTCTCGTGTTTGAAAGGTACGTCATGTCACCAGACTGGATGTCTCCTTTAAAGAATAGAGATTGAATCGATTCTTCAAGTTTATCGATTCCTTCTTCCTCTTTAAGGGATGTCGCAACGACAGGGCGCCCATTTGCCAGAAGGCTGACCTTATCCATATCAATCGCTTGTGGCAAGTCCGTTTTATTGATAATAATAATGACGTCCATGCCTTTTACCGCTTCAAACAGCTGCTCATCCTCAAATGTGAGCTCGTCACTGTAATTGAGTACAAGCAGGATTAAATCGGCTTCCTTCAAAACCTGGCGGGACCTCTCAACCCCAATCCGTTCAACGATGTCCTCGGTCTCACGGATACCGGCTGTGTCTACAAGCTTCAGAGGAACGCCTCTTACATTTACATACTCTTCAATCACATCGCGCGTTGTTCCGGGGATATCCGTAACAATCGCTTTATTTTCGTGAACCAGACTGTTAAGCAGCGAGGATTTTCCGACATTCGGACGCCCGATAATGACAGTGGACAGTCCTTCTCTCAGTATTTTTCCCTGACTTGAAGTCTGGAGGAGCTTCTCTATTTCAGTCTTGACATAAGTTGCTTTTTCTACAAGCATCTGATGCGTCATTTCTTCCACATCATCATACTCAGGATAATCAATATTCACTTCCACATGGGCCAGTGTTTCAAGGATTTCCTGGCGAAGCTTTCTGACAAGCTTTGAAAGACGGCCATCCATTTGTCCAAGTGCTACGTTCATGGCTTTATCCGTTTTGGCCCGGATCAGATCCATGACCGCTTCTGCCTGTGAAAGGTCAATCCGTCCATTCATAAACGCCCGTTTTGTAAATTCTCCGGGCTCTGCCATTCGGGCTCCGCTATTCAGCACAAGCTGAAGAACCCGATTTACCGAAACGAGTCCTCCATGGCAGTTAATTTCGATTACGTCCTCACGGGTAAAGGTTTTCGGGCCTCTCATAACGGAAACCATTACTTCTTCTGCAACCTCATTTGTTTCAGGATCGATGATATGCCCGTAATGAATGGTGTGGGATGCTGCGTCCTTAAGCTTTTTTCCTGCAGGCGCTGCAAAAACACGGTCCGCTATCGCTACCGCTTCATCACCGCTCAATCTGACAATGGCGATTGCTCCTTCACCCATAGGTGTGGATATGGCTGTAATTGTGTCGAATTCCAAGTCGTTCACCTCACTCTAATGCAATCTATCTATATGGGAAAGTGATTAAATAAAAAAGAAGGTCATCAAAACTTTAAGATACCATATTCGGCAGGTAAAAGGAAGTTTGGAGGTAGAAGGAGTTATTCACAGAGAATCTATCGTTCGCCCTATATTTTAACTTATCCACATGTGAATAACAATATTTGCAGCAGGAATTAACGTGTGTTTTTTGTCAGCTGTTCATAAAATTACTTGGGCGAATGTGAATGCAATCTGATTTTTTCCCAAACGCTTTTCCCGCAAACTTTTTTTGTTTAGCGGGCGGGGGATTGATTGCTTCCACGGAACACTGAGTCTATTCAGAAAAAAAGCCCATAAAAAACCAGCCGCTGAGGGCTGGTTATCGTTTTGGAGCAATGACTATATGACGCCTCGGTTCTTCTCCTGCGGAAAAGGTGACGACTTTTTTGTTGCGTGCAAGCGCAGCGTGTATGATTTTTCTTTCATAGGAAGGCATTGGCTCAAGGGCCACTTCCTTTGATGACGCCAGCGCCTGATTGGCAAGCTTGTTCGCAAGCTGGACAAGTATGTCTTCACGGCGTTCCCGATAGGACTCGGCATCCACCGTTACATGAAAATACTGATCCGAATGACGGTTGGCGACAAGCTGAGTTAAATACTGAAGGGAATTCAGTGTTTGGCCTCTCTTGCCAATCAGAAGAGCGATGTCTTCACCCTCAATCAGGAAGGTGAGATTTCGCCCCTTTTGAATCTTCTCTACAGTGGCTTTTACACCCATCTGTTCGATCACCTGCAGCAAGTAGGCATGAGCTTCCTCACCAGGTTTTTCATTGATTGCCTTTTTAACCGCGGGCTTCGGCTCTTCCTGAAGAGGTTCCGCTTCAGCGAAAACTTCTTCAGGCTGCACCATTTCTTCCTCTGGAGAAGGATCCAATGGTTTCAAGACAGCTTTTACAACGGCCTCTCTTTTGCCGAAGCCAAGGAACCCTTTTCTTCCTTCAATCACGATTTCAATTTCGGCGTCTTCTCTTTTCGCATTAAGCTTTTTCAGCGCGGCTTGAGTTGCTTCTTCAACGGTTGAACCGGCAGCTGTTGCCTCAATCACTTTTTAGCTCCTGCTTTTTGAGGAGTTTTTTGAGCATTTGCTTTTAAATCAGGACCTTTAATCAGCAATGATTGGCAAATCATAAAGATATTTCCGACTACCCAGTACAAGGACAGGGCGGCAGGGAATGAAATAGCGAAAATAACGATCATAATCGGCATCAGCCATACCATCATAGCCATCTGCGGATTTTGATTTTCTGTACCGGCCATCATAATTTTCTGCTGAATAAACGTCGTGATCCCGGCGACAACCGGCAAAATATAGAATGGATCTTTATCACCAAGATCGAACCATAGGAATGCGTGCTCCTTAATGGCTTCCGTTCTCATAATCGCATGATAGAACCCGATCAATATCGGCATTTGGACAAGCAGCGGGAAGCATCCTGCCAGAGGATTAACTCCGTGTTTCTGGAACAAAGCCATCGTTTCCTGCTGAAGCTTTTGCTGTGTCTGCTGATCTTTAGAGCTGTATTTCTCGCGAAGCTGTTTCATTTCCGGCTGCAGCGCTTGCATAGCCTTTGAGCTTCTTGTCTGTTTGATCATCAGAGGCAGGATCGCAAAACGGATAAGAATGGTTACGATAATAATAGCCAATCCGTAGTTTGCTGTTGCGGCACCGCCGCCGGTCAAATCTGCAAAATAGGTAATAACCCATGATAGAGGGTAAACAATATACTGATTCCAAAACCCTGTACTTTTATCCGTAATCGGCTGATTGACTTCCGTACAGCCGGATAAGAGGGTTACTAGACCAACTAATCCAAGAACTAACCAAATACGCCTCTTCAAACTGTATCCTCCTAACAGCATGTCTATTTTTAATGTATTCATTGTCTGTGAGTTTACTGATCCATCCGTGATTAATGGCGGTTCAAGAGTATTTTACCATCTTTTATTTAGAATTTGTTTTTTCTTTTCAAACGTTTAATGACATCATTTTTCACCATTTTTTTTCTTGGTCAAAAGCCTTGCCTTTTTAAATAGGTGAAACAGACTGTTTCGAACTTCCTCGTAATTTAATTCGGCCGCCGGTTTCCTGGCGATAACAATATAGTCCTTCCCTGTAGAAAGGAAATCTTTCTCTTCCAAAAAAATCTGTTTAACGAGCCGTTTTACCCGGTTTCTCGTCACGGCATTTCCTATCTTTTTGCTAACGGATAATCCAAGTCTGAACTCTTTTTCTTCTGCTCTATGAAGCGTATAGATAACAAATTGCCGATTCGCAATGGATTTGCCTTTTTTAAATACCTGCTGGAAGTCTTCGTTTTTTTTGATCCGGTTCTTTTTTTTCATGCTGACTCCACTCCGCTTTTATTGCTCTCTGTTCTTTTCTTCCCCCTTAAAGGGTTGCCCATTTTCGGGTGTTAAAAACGATTTTAATGAAAAAAAAACCACTGACGTGTTCAGTGGCTTATGCGGATAATACTTTTCTTCCTTTACGACGGCGAGCAGCTAGAACTTTACGTCCATTTTTAGAGCTCATGCGCGCACGGAAGCCGTGTACTTTGCTGTGTTTGCGTTTATTTGGTTGATAAGTACGTTTCATTATATGCACCTCCCTGAGGAATAGCTGTTAAAGACAGTCCTTACAAGTATAGAGACCTTACCATGTAAATGTCAATAGCCAAAAAAAATAGAGTCGGCAATCTTTTTTTAAAGGTGCGATCTCCAGCCAAACTTGCCCTGTGGACAACTTTTTCGCCATTTTTTTATTATCCACACCCTTTATCGACATCTTTTTCACAAAATCCAGGAATGTGGACAATTTTTTTCGACAGGCTGTTTCTTCTGTGGATAAGTTTTAGCCCCCATTGCAACAATTGGTTTATTTTGATATTATATTTGTGTTTTCACTCTTGATAACGAAATGACCGGAATTCGCTTATCCACAGTTTGTGGATAACGTGTGGAAAGTTGATAACATCGTGTTCGTAAGCTTGTCCACAGCAAGGGGCATTTTGTTGAAAACCTGCTTTTCTACTATATTATATCGTTATCAACAATTCAATATCGATGAATAAATATTCAAAGGGTGCCGGAGTGTTTGTACAACTTCTGTACAAGGCTGCCAGTATACCTGTTTTTTTCGTTGCCGAAAATAAATAAAGATAGATAAAGAGTCTTGGATAAGGAGGGACAGAGCAGCTAATGGAAAATATTTCGGATTTATGGACTAAGGCGCTGGGAGAGATTGAAAAGAAAATCAGCAAACCCAGTTATGATACGTGGCTCAAATCGACAAAAGCCCATGCTCTTCAGGGGGACACACTGACGATTACAGCACCAAACGAATTTGCGAGAGACTGGCTTGAGAGCCGCTATCTGCATTTAATCGCCAATATTATCTATGAATTGACGGGAGAAGAACTGGCCGTTAAATTCATTATCCCGCTGAATCAGGATGAAGAGGACTTTATTCCGAAGACACCGGCAAAGCCTCCTGAAAAAGATGGAGACGATCAAATTGAAATTCCGCAGAA